>DATDFH010000719.1:0-7554 GCA_036522715.1 Verrucomicrobiia bacterium | reverse complement strand
GGCGCTGGTGCGACAGTGACGATTGTAGTGCAGCCGATGGCGGCCACCACGTTGACCGACGTGGCCGGCGTGAGCGCGACCGAGGCCGACTTGAACCCGGCCGACAACACGGCGTCGGTGAAGACCATCGCGTTGGCTGCGCCAATCCTCACGCAACAGATGCAGGGTGGCAATGTGGTTTTGTCGTGGCCGGTTGCGGCGGGGAATTATGCGGTCGATTCCGCGTTGTCGATGACGCCGCCGGTGGTCTGGCAGCCGGTCGCGATGACGCCGACGGTGGTGAGCGGGCGCTACGTGTTGACGATCCCGGTCAATTCGGCGGCTCCGTCATGCTTCTACCGACTGCGTCAGGCGCCGTAGTCGGATCGTACGGCGGGATGCAGCATCACGCGCCGCGAAGAATCATGTGCGACACTCCATCCCAGCCCAGGGTATTTCAGCGCCAACGAGTATGAACTTTCAAACGATGTCCCGGCTGGCGGCTGGCGTCGCCGCGATGCTCGTCGCGGCGGTTGCCGTCGGGCACGCCGCCGACATTTCGACCTTCGCGCCGCCGGTGGTTGCGCGACCTTCGCAGGCAGTTCCTGATGGCGAGGCGTCGGCGCCGCCGGCGCTTGGTGGCCGGAGCCTTCCACCGCCGCTGGCCTTTGGCGGGAACGCGTGGATTCCGCAGGGACCAGGCCCCACCACCAACGGCTACTTGGTTAATATCCCTCCCTATAACCCCGTTTGCGGCGCCATCCAGGCCATCGCAGCGCACCCGACGAACCCGGACATTCTTTACATCGGCGCGGTCAACGGCGGAGTCTGGCGCACGCTCAACGCAACTGCGACCAATCCGGTGTGGACTCCGCTGACGGACAGCCAACTGTCGCTTTCGATGGGCGCATTGGAGTTCGATCCCACCGATCCCGCGCGGCAGACGTTGGTGGCTGGAAGTGGGCGTCTGAGCAGCCTCGGGGCAGTCGGCGGCAGCCGGATCGGTGTGTTGCGGACCACCGACGGCGGGAACACTTGGTCCATGCTCGGCTCGAACGTCTTCGCCAATGAAAACCTCACCAGCGTCTCCGCGCGAAGCAACGTGATCATGGCAGCGTCCGACGACACTTGGGGCGGCGGCAATGGCAGCGGCCTTTTCCGCAGCACCGACACCGGCGCGAGTTGGACGCGCGTCTCCGGCGGCACGTGGACCGGATTGCCCGCCGGTCCAGTGAGCGATCTGGTTGGCGACCCGGGCAACAGCAATCGCCTCTACGCCGCGGTGCGGACGGGCGGCATTTACCGAAGCGACAACGGCGGCGCCACATGGACGAATGTCACGGGCACGATCACCGGGATCACTGGGGCGACCGACAAGATCGAGATGGCCGTGCACAACAGCGGCACGGGCAACGCGGTGTATGTGGCCATCATCAACAACAGCGTTTTGTCCCGCGTGTATCGCTCGCCGAACGCCGGGGTGACATGGACCCAGATGGACACCCCCAACGCGCATCCCGGCCAGCAGGGCGACGTGCACTTTTCCATCGCGGCGGATCCGACGGACCCGAATATCGTTTATCTGGCCGGCGACCGGCTCACTGGGCCGCCGTACACGGGCAACCTGTTTCGCGGCAACGCGTCCCTCGCGGCGGGAAGTCAGTTCACGACGATCATGGACGCCAACGGGGGTGGCACCGCGCCACACGCCGACTCGCGCGAGATGATGTTCGATGCCAACGGCAACCTCCTCGAGAGCGACGACGGCGGCATCTATCGCCGCCTTTCGCCCCGCTCCAACGCCGGCGTCTGGGTTGCGGTGGTGGGAAACCTCGCTTGTTTTGAAGCGCACGACGCGGCCTACGACAGTGTGGCCAAGGTCATCATGATCGGTGCGCAGGATAACGGTACGGATCTGCAGCCATCGCCGAACGCAGTCGCCTGGGATTTCATCAACGGCGGCGACGGCGGTGATGTGGCGATCGACGACCTCAGCACGCCGAACCGCTCGCACCGTTATGGCAGCTCACAAGACCTCGGTGGCTTTTTCCGGTTCACGTATGACGCCAACAATCAGTTGGTTTCCGTCGCCTTTCCGCCATTAAACGTGGCGGTGGGCAGCCCCTTTTTCCAGTCACAGTTTGTAACTCCGATCGTTTTGAACAAGATCAATCCGGTCCGAATCATGTTCGGCGGTGCCAACGCCGCCTACGAATCGTTCAACTCCGGCACCAACATCACGGCGCTTAGCCCACTGGCAGGCGTCAATGCCAGCATCAACGGCGGCGCGCTGGCGTACGGCGGACGCCTCAATGGCATGGCCGCACCCGACATTGTCGTTTACGGATCGGGATCGACCGTGAGATTGCGCACGGCGGCTGGCGGCACGCTCACGCAGGCGTCCGCTCTGCCCGTCGGTGGTGGCTTCGTGCGCGACTTGGTGCTCGACACCAACGACTGGCGGCGCATCTATGTGATCGACTCGGACCAGGTATTCTTTACCAGCGATGCCGGCACCAACTGGTCGGACATCACGGGCAACCTCTCCGGGTTCGGCAGCCTCCGGTCGGTCGAGTTCGTCCCTCTCAATGGCACCAACGCTGTCGTCGTCGGCACCGACCGCGGGGTGTTTTGCTCGTTTACCAACGCGGCGGGCGTTTGGCAGCGGCTCGGTGTGAACCTTCCTAACGCCCCCGTGTTCGACATGGCCTACAGCTCGCGCGACGACGTTCTGATCGTCAGCACGTTGGGCCGCGGGACGTTCAAGTTCGGTCCGCCGCAAAACTCCGTTGATCTGAGCGTTGCGCTCGCCGACAGCCCCGACCCAGTGAACGCGGGACAAAACCTCGTCTATACCGCGAGCGTCACGAACCTCGGTCCCAATCTCGCCAACGGCGTCACGCTCAACGACGTGCTCCCGGCGGGCGTGCTGTTTGTTTCCGCCGGTGCCAGCCAGGGCAGCGTCAGCCAGTCCGCCGGCGTCGTCGTCGCGCAATTGGGAACTTTGCAGGCGGGCGCGGCCGCCACCGTCACCATCGTCGTCAAGCCCGGTGTCATTGGTGCACTAAACAATACCGTCTCGGTCAGCGCCACCGAACTCGAGTCCGATCCGGTCAATAACACCGCCACCGCCACCACGACAGTGCTCCGGCCTCCGATCCAGGCCGACCTGCGGGTGACGCTCAACGATTCACCCGACCCGATCGTCGGCGGGCAGCCGCTGACTTTTACGGCGGTGGTCAACAACGCCGGTCCCAATGCGGCCACCAACGTCCTGCTCAACGACGCGATTCCGGCCGGCGTCAACTTTGTCTCGGCCAGCGCCAGCCAGGGGACGGTCTCGCTTGGCAGTGGGCAGGTCACGGCGACGCTCGGCACGTTGTCCAACGGTGCCAGCGCCACGGTGATCATCGCGCTGCGGCCAATCACGCCGGGCACACTTACCAATTCTGTGGTGGTGTTTGGCAACGACTACGATCCGAACGTGACTAACAACACCGCGACGACGACCACGACCGTCACGCAGCCGCCCTTGCTGATCACGTCCGCCGGCTCGGTGCTCGTCGGCGAGAGCTTCTCTCCGCCCAACGGCGCGGTGGACGTTGATGAAACCGTTACGGTCGAATTTGGGTTGCAGAACTTCGGCGCCGCCAGTTCGACCAATTTGGTTGGCGTGCTGCTGCCGGGCAACGGCGTGGGCAATCCCGGCGCGCCGCAGACCTACGGCGTCCTCACTCCGGGCGCGACGGCCTTCCAACCGTTCACCTTCACCGCGACCAATGTTCCGGGCGGCATCGTCACCGCGCGGCTTCAAGTGCAGGACGGCGCCGCGTTGCTCGGCATCTTCAACTACACCTTCACCCTCAGTTCGGTGCGTAATGGCACGAACACCGGCGCCATCACCATCAACGACAACGCCCCGGCCACGCCTTATCCCTCGACCATCACCATCGCCGGCGCGTCCGGCACCATCAGCCGCGCGACGGTGAGCTTGACGAAATTCTCGCACACCTTCCCGGACGACGTGGACGTGCTGCTCGTCGGGCCGGGCGGACAAAAAGTGATTCTGGTCTCCGACGCGGGCGGGAGTCAGAGCGTGACCAACCTCTTCCTCACGTTCGATGACAGCGCCGCCACGGCCGCGCCGGACGGGCCGACGTTGACGAGCGGAACATTCAAGCCGACCGACTACGAGCCGGGCGATGCTTTCCCGGCCCCGGCGCCCGGCGGACCGTACGGCACCAGCCTCGGAATTTTCAACGGAACCGATCCCAACGGCGCGTGGTCGCTCTACGTGGTGGACGACACGACGGGCGATGTCGGCGTGATTTCCGGCGGCTGGGTTCTCTCACTGCAAACCGTGCTGGCCGTGAATCCACCCGGCGATCTGGGCATCGGCCTCACCGCCGCGCCATCACCCGCGACGGCGGGGCTGCCGCTCGTCTATACGCTGGTCGTCACCAACCTGGGGAGCAACGCGGCCAACGGTGTCGTGCTGACTGATCCGTTGCCGCCGGGCGTGAGCGTGTTGACGATTAGTCCGAGCCAGGGCAGTGCGACCAACGTGGGCGCCACCGTCATGTGTAACGTCGGCACCCTCGCTCCGGGAGCTTCCGCGAGCGTCACGCTCACCGCCGTGGCGTCCGTCCCGGGAGTCTTGACCAACGTTGTCACCGCGTCGGCCAGCCAGACTGAGCTGTCGCCCGCGAACAACACCGCGTCCGTGGTTACGACCGTCAACGCGCCGGCGCCCGCGCTCACCGCGGCGGGCGTCGCTCTGGTGGCCGAGAGCGGCGGTCTCCCCAACGGCGGTCTCGATTCAGGCGAAACCGTCACGCTTCGCTTTGCACTCCGCAATGTCGGGACGGCCGACACCACCAACCTTGTGGCCACGCTTCTTCCCGGCGGTGGCGTCAGCGTGCCCGGCGGCGCGCAAATCTACGGTGCCGTAGCGGCGGGCGGCCCGGCCGTGGAAGGGCAATATACTTTCACGGTCGGTGCGTCGGGTGGTGGAACCGTGTTGGCGGCGTTGCAATTGCAGGACGGCGCCGTCAGCCTCGGCCAGGTCACCTTCAGTCTGCCCGTCGCCGCGGCGGCCAGCTTCACGGGCGCGCCGATCGTCATCAACGAGTTCGGCGCCGCCACGCCCTACCCTTCGACGATCAACCTCAGCGGCCTCAACGGATTGGTCAGCCGCGTGACAGTAACGCTGTCGAACTTCTCGCACACGTTTCCAAGTGACGCGGACGTGCTGCTGGTTGGACCGGCCGGGCAGCGAGTGATGCTGATGTCAGACGCTGGCGGCAGCGCTCCCGCCAGCGGCGTCACGCTGACGTTCGACGACACGGCGGCCAATCTCGTTTCAGCGGGCGCGCTCAGCTCCGGCACGTTCAAGCCGACCGACTACGAGCCGGGTGATGGTTTGCCCGCTCCGGCTCCGGCTGGCCCGTACGGAAACCAGTTGGCTGCGTTCGTCGGCGCGGACCCAAACGGCACATGGTCGCTGTTCGTCGCGGACGACACGGCGGGCGACGGCGGTGCGATCGCCGGCGGGTGGCGGCTCTCGATTGAAACCGTCGCGCCGATCAATCCGGTGGCCGACCTCAGCGTGACGTCGGTCGCAAACCCCGAACCGGTTGTCAACGGCTCACTGTTGATCTATGTCGTCACCGCGACCAACCGCGGCCCGTCAGTGGCCACGAGCGTGCTCCTGACCAACCGTCTGCCCGCGGGAGCGGTGTTGCTCTCGGCCGCCGCCTCGCAGGGTAGTGTGCAGCAACTCGGTGGAACGGTCTTCGCCGACCTCGGTTCCCTCGGCGCCGGTGCCACCGCGTCGGTCAAACTCTCCGTTTATCCGACCTTCTCCGGCACGGCGACCAACGTGTCGGGCGTCGCAGGCAGCGAGGCGGATTTTGCGCTCGGCGACAACGCGTTCACGCTGCTGACGAGCGTGACGCTCGCGCCGCTGTCCACCCTTTCCGGCGCGATGCCGCTCGGCGGCGGCGGGTTCGAGTTCGCCCTTAACGGGCAGCCCGGCTTGAAGTATGTCATCGAGTACTCGAGCAACCTCGTGGATTGGTCACCCCTCAGCACCAACATTCCCGCCGGTGGCCGGGTCGTTGTCTCGGACTCAAGTGTACCCCCGGCGCCGATCCGTTTTTATCGCGCACGTCAGTTGACCCAGTAGGCGCGCGCCGCGGAGCGGCCTGACGACGCTCCACCGATACACTGCTCTCTTCATGGGCCTCGCTGAAAATCTCGCGGCGATTCACGAACGCATCCGCGGCGCGTGTGCGCGCGCGGGACGTGACGCGGGGGGTGTTCAACTCGTCGCCGTCACCAAGGGCCATCCACCGGAGCGCGTGAATGAAGTCGCCGCGCTGGGCGTGACGCTCTTCGGCGAGAACCGCGTGCAGGAGGCGAAGGCGAAAATTCGCAACTGCTCCGGGCGCGCGCGCTGGCATCTGATCGGCCACCTTCAATCGAACAAAGCCCGCGACGCGGTGGAGTTGTTCGAGATGATCGAGGGCGTGGACAGTCTGCACCTCGCGCATGAAATCAACCGCCGCGCAGAGCAGGCCGCCAAGAAGATGCCGGTGCTGCTGGAAGTCAACATCGCGGGCGAGGCGACGAAGTTCGGCTACAAGCCGGAACAGTTGCTCACGGAACTCACGACGCTCAATCAACTTCGCCGTCTGGAGATTCACGGCTTGATGACCATCGCGCCGTGGACGCCGGAACCGGAAAAGGCGCGGCCGGTCTTCCGCCGGTTGCGCGAACTGAAGGAGCAGTGCGAGCAGCAACTCGGCGCGCCGCTTCCGCATTTGAGCATGGGGATGAGCGGCGATTTCGAGGTCGCCATCGCGGAGGGCGCCACGCTCGTGCGGATCGGCACGGCGTTGTTTGGTCCGCGTCCGACCGCGAAGCGTGTGACGGAGGCTTTTGACTGAGAATCGAATTGGTTTTGAAGTTTCGGAGTCGCCGGTATAACCTCCGGGCGTGACTGCGGAAATGTTCAGGAAGGAAATCGCCGAGGCGGTGAAGGCCTATGAACATTACGTGATCTGTGTCCGCAAAACGCCCGACGAATTTGAGGCGTCGCTGCAATCGTTGCTGGAAAAGGCGATCAAGGCCTACGAGCAGCGCGGTCCGAATCTGCGCCACGGCATCGCGCTGGACCGGCAGGTGACGGTGATCCTCAGCCAGAACAGCAGCGAGCGGCCATTGTGCGGGATTTATTTCAACCTCAGTTCCCCCTACCACAAGAAGCATCCCACGCCCTCGGCCAAGCCCGCGGCCGGCGCTCAATCCTCCTGAACCGCGTCGCCGACCTGCACGTTGCCGCTGAGGATGTCGGCGGCCGTGTTGCTGCCGACGACCGGGCCGCTGACCTTCACCTCGGCCACCTTCGCGCCGGCGCGATACACGCTTAACGTGCGGCCTTCGGCGGGAATCGAGCTCACGGAGAAATCCAGCACGACAAAACGCAGCTCCTGGTTGACCGAGGCGACCTTGCCCGTGCGCGACGCGACCGCGGTCGTGGTCGGTTGCTGCTGCGGAGTGGCGGCTGCGGGT
>DATDFH010000718.1:0-2174 GCA_036522715.1 Verrucomicrobiia bacterium | reverse complement strand
GCGTCCGCTCCAAAACGCCTGCACCGCTGCGCCCACGCCACTGAGCAGCGTCAGCGGCAGCACACCGAACCACCCGAGCAAGGGCAGCAGGAAACCCAATGAGAGCACGATGCCGCCGCGCATCACACGCCGCCACGGCTGCGCGTCGTCCGCGGGAGAGGCCATGCCGGCGCCGATGCGCTGGCTCAGACCCGCCGAACCCATCAGCCCCAGGAGCACCGGCACCGCGCCGATGCTCAGCCCAATGATTTTCATCGCGGGATTGTTGCGCGCGCCGACGGCCACGCCGAGCGCGATCAACGGCGCGGCGATGAGCACACCCACAATGATCGCCCGCACCGGCCGCGTGTAAGCCTCGCGCGCGCGGCCGACCATCTGCGGAAAGAGCGCCACGGCCGCCAGCCAGTAGCTGTTGAAGACCAGCAGCAACCCGACGATGAGGAGGAACCACATGAGGATGTCAGCGACGATCATAGGATGATTTCGATTTCGGCCGGCGACCGATCAACCATCCGACGGGTCAAGGGCCATAAACTAACGACTCCGCAAGGGCATGGCGGGTTTCACATTTTTTGAAAATTCGCCGAGCTAGTCCAAGCCGACGCGGCGGAGCCAGGCCTTGCCGCCGTCAAGAACGGGAGCAACAACAACGCCAAGGTGAAGAGACGTTGGAGGAAATGAAGCGGTCAGCGGCCCTTGGCGGCGTGCTCCGGGAAATCCTTCGCGTAACGCTTGAGCAACGCGGGCACGTCGTTGGGCACGATGTAAATCTTGCCGCGAATCCTTTTCGTCTCGCCGGGCTGCAATCCGCACAAGCGAAAATCGGAGTGCAGGCAGCGGATGACGCCTTGGAAAAGTTCCTGATATGGCTCCCACGCGGTGGCCCAAATGAGTTTCTCGTCACCACTGAAACAGCCGATGAGGCCGTTGCTCGGCACGAGCGGCGAGAGCGGGCGCGGGTTCACGTCGGTGCGTGGCACGTTCGCGGGGCACCAGACCTGGCCGGGGATGTATCGCGCGGTCTTCGCCCAATCGCGCGTGGGCATCCGCTCCAGTTTCCCGTCGAGGAAGAGGAAACACTTCGGCAGGTAATCGTCGAGGTCCCCGCTCTTCGGATCGTTGAAGCCGGTGAAGTCGGCAAGGCGCGGGCACGACTGCGCCCAGTGTGCCTCGGAGCGTTTGTCCGTCGGGTTGCGCGCAAGGAGTTGAAAGTCCACCTCGTCGTCCTTCGCGGTGATGGTGTGCTCGACGATCACCCCGTCGTCGAGCGTGTCGCGGATTTTCAGCGTCCTGCGGTCGGTGCTCAACGAAAGCGTTTCGGCTCTGTGTTTGATGACGGTGTGCTCGCGCCAATCCGCATCGGTCGAACCGGCGCGGCAGTAGGCTTCGAGGTAATTGATCTTGAACGAGCCGCCCGGAATCTGCGCGCCGTGGACGATGAGAAAATTGTTCGAGCGCTCCAGCGTCAGCGTCGGCTTCGATTCGGCGCCCGCGGCAAGCGCCAGCGAGGCAAGCAGGGCGACGGCGCTCGCGATGGGTTTCATCCGTATCACTCGATCTTCACGACCTTCGGCGACGCGGCGAGGTCGAAACACTTCAGACGGTCCTTCAGGCGAAGGACGAGTTTGCCATCACCAATGGTCGGCGACGGACACCACGCGGCGCGCACGTTGGCTTTGCCGAGTTCCACGCGCTCTGCGGCGTCCTTCACGATCAGGAGATTGTTGCCGCTGTTGATCAGGACGAAAATCTTGCCGTCGGCGAGAATCGGCGAAGCGATGGTCGAGGGCACGGGCGTTTCCCAGAGCTTCTTGCCGGTCGCGAGTTCCCAGCAGTAATGGATGTTGTCATCCATCAGATACGCGCGACCCTCGTGGATGATCGGGCTGGACTGCGTGCGCAGCGGGTCGAAGGGGTGGTTCCACATTTTCTCCGCGCCGGTGAGCGAGAGCTTGTAGGCAACGAAGCCGATCTTCGAATCGCGCACCTGCACTGCGAGCGTGTCGCCGGAAATCGCCGGCGTGCAATCGCCGCCGCCGGGCGCAATCCAAGCGATGGCGCCGGACTTGAGATCAACCGCCACGATGCCATTGCGGCTATTGCAAATCGCAAGCGCCATTCCGTCCTTCTCCCACGCGACCGGCGAACCATTTCCGCCGCCGGCCTTTGTCTGC
>DATDFH010000717.1:0-3218 GCA_036522715.1 Verrucomicrobiia bacterium | reverse complement strand
TGGGAGCCGGCGACGCAAAATCATCTGACGCTTCAAGGCGATTATTACCGCACGAAACTGCACGAGAACACGGTCGTCCTCAGCCCCGCGCCGCCGTTTTCAGAAAGCGTCAACCTCACGGACCACGACGAAGGCGGCAACGTGGTCGCGCGATGGACGCACGATTTCTCGGATGTCTCGCAACTCTCGGTGCAGGCGTATTACGATCACTTCAGCGAACAAATGGCCAACGCTGCCGAGCGCCACGACACTTTTGACTTGGACACGCAACATCGCTTTCCGCTCGGGGAACGTAACGACATCGTCTGGGGACTGGGCTATCGCTACACGCATTTCGATTTCCCGCAAAGTTCGCTGATCACCTTTGGCTCACAAACGCGCAACGACCAATTGTTCAGCGCGTTCGTGCAGGACGAAATCACCCTCGTACGCGACCGGCTCCGCGTCACGCTCGGCTCGAAGCTCGAACACAATGATTTTACGGGCGTTGAACTCCAGCCTTCGGTGCGCGTGGCGTGGACGCCGTGTGAACGCAACACGATCTGGGCGGCCGTCTCTCGCGCCGTGCGTACGCCGAGCCGCGCCGAAGATGACGTGCGCATCCTTCTGCCCAGTCCTGGTGGGGGCTACTACGGCTACTTCGGCGATCGCAGCGGCCAATCGGAGGGCTTGACCGCCTATGAACTGGGTTGGCGCACGCAGCCCTTCCAAAGGTTCGCGTTTGACCTGACGGCCTTCTACAACCAGTACGATCATCTCCGGCTGGTAACGCTTGGTCCACCCGTGCCGCCGTCATTCCCGACATTTTACTCGGCGTCAATCCTTCGCGGCGAAACTTACGGAGCAGAAGCCGCCGCCAGCGTCAACGCGACCGACTGGTGGCGACTGCGCGTGACCTATGCGTTCCTGCGGTTGGTAGTCGATCCTGACCCGAGGGATTTCCTCGGCATCGGCAATTTCTTTGAGGGCGATGATCCCAAACATCGTGTTTCGCTTCGCTCAATGATGGACCTGCCCGGCGACGTGCAGTTCGACGTGGGTGTGAATTTTGTGGACGCGCTGCGCACGACCGGCATCAGCAGCTACACCACGCTCGATCTGCGCCTGGCCTGGCGGCCAACCAAGAACATCGAGGTGTCCGTGGTCGGCCAGGATTTGCTCGATCCACAGCACGCCGAGTTTGCGCCGATCTTCAACCCCTCGCCGCTGGCCGAGGTGCCGCGCAGCGTTTATGCTAAACTCACCCTGAAATTTTGAGCCAAGAGACCGCCGGGAAACGGGGCCGAAACCATCGCTGTGATCATGCGGCTATACAATCGTACCATGGGACGAGGGGGACGTTCCGTGAAGGCGATCCTGTGGCTTACGCTGGCGGCGTTGCTGGCGGCGGTCCTGCCCCCGGCCCGGGCGCAGGAGTTGACGGCGCCCGAAAACAACGTCAAGGCCGCCTTCCTCTACAACTTCACCAAGCTCGTCGAATGGCCGGCAGGTACCTTCGCGAGGACCAATTCTCCCATTGTCATTGGCGTGCTGGGCCGCGACCCGTTTGGTGCCGCGCTCGACAGAATAGTTGATGGAAAACACATCAGCGGCCGTCCGGTAAACATCGTCCGATTCAACCGCAGGCCCGAACCCAACGACTGCCACGTCCTGTTCATCAGCGACTCCGAACGCACGCGCGTCGGAGAAATTCTCGCCCCGTTCGGAAAACTGCCCGTGCTGACCGTCAGCGACCTGGATGACTTCGCGAAACACGGAGGGATCATCGGACTGGTCAAACGCGACGAGCGCCTCCAGTTCGAGGTGAACACCAACGTCGCGCGGAAGGCGGGACTGGTCCTCAGCTCGCAACTGCTCCGGCTGGCGCGCATCGTGAACGCCAACAAGCCAAACGCCAACAAACCCGTCCCCCCCCGGTTATGATCCGCTGGCCGCCACGCCCACATTCGATCCGCCAGAAGCTGGTGCTACTCATCTGGCTGGTGGCCGCCGCTGCACTGGTGCTGGTGAGCGTGGCGCTGTTGATCTACGAATACACGCGTTTCCGCGGCACCAGCGTGCGCGACCTGACCACGCAGGCCGACATCATCGCCGCCGCCGTCGTGACGCCGCTGGTATTCGACAACCGCAAGGAATCCACCAAGACACTGGCGGCTGCGCTCGAGGCCCGGCCCGACGTGCTGTGGGCGGCCGTGTACAACAAGGCCGGCCAACGCTTCGCCGTCTATCGAGGGCTGAGTGACACGGGGCGCGAAATTCCCTTGCTGGCACCACCGCCCGACCACCGCTTCATCGGCGGCGAGCTGGAGGTCGTGCAGCCCATACTATCCGGGGAAGATCGCGAGGGCATCCTGCTGTTGCACGTCCACCTCCGGGAGCAGCGCGCCCGCCTGATCAACTACGCGCTCATTCTCGGCCTGCTTACGTTGGTCGCGTTGCTCGGCGCCTTTGCGCTCGGCGCGCGCCTTCAGGGCGTGGTCACCGACCCGTTGTTCGAACTGATCCAGACGGCGGAGAGCGTCGGTTTCGAAAAAAACTACACCGTGCGCGCGCGCAAACGCTCCGACGACGAATTGGGCCGGCTGGTGGACGAGTTCAACGAGATGCTCGCGCAGATCCAGCACCGCGACGAGGCGCTGGGCGCGAGTGAAATGCGCTTCCGCCAACTGGCCGAGGCGATCGACCAGGTTTTCTGGATGATGGACCTGGTCACGCCGAAAGTCCTCTACGTCAGCCCGGCTTACGAGCGCATCTGGGGCCGCCCGGCGGCCATGCTCGAAGCCGATCCGATGGCGTGGTTCGCCGCAGTCCATCCGGACGACCGACAACGGGTGTCGCGCTCGCTGGAAGTCCGCCGTCAGACCGGCGTCTCCGAGGCGGAATTCCGCATCATCCGCCCCGACGGCTCGGTGCGCTGGGTGCGCAATCGCGCGTTCCCCGTCCGCGAAGCGTCGGGCGAGGTCCGCCGCACCGCCGGCGTGGTCGAGGACATCACCGAACGGCACCGCGCCGAGGAACAGCGTGACCGCTTCTTTAATCTCTCGCTCGACTTGTTGTGCATGGCCGACCTGAACGGCTCGTTCACGCGGGTCAACCCGGCGTTCGCCCGCACGCTGGGCTTCACCACGGAGGAACTGTTGCGCCGGCCGTTCCTCGAACTCGCGTTGCCCGAGGACCTCCCCGTTGTGACCGCCGCGCTCGAACGTCTCCGGCATGGC
>DATDFH010000716.1:0-3219 GCA_036522715.1 Verrucomicrobiia bacterium | reverse complement strand
GTCGTCGCGTTCGCCGGCGAGTTTGCGGATGGAGTCGTTCTGTTTCTTGATCGCCTCGTCGCGGTCGGCCACGCCCTTTTTCCAGGCGTCGATGGCCTGGGCCATCTGGTTGGTGATGGAATCGAGCCGGGCGATCTGAAGGCGGTTGCTGGTGATGACGGATTCCTGTTCTTCAAGGCTGGCCTGCATCTTCTCGACGCGCTTCTTGAAGTCGGCGATGTCCTCCTGGTAGCCGTGAATCTGTTTCTCGTTCTGCGCGATGGTGATGAGCTGTTCCTGGCGGGTCTTGTCGAGCTTGACGATTTCCGCGTGGTAATCGCGCTCGCGGCGCCATTGCACGAGGCAGATTCCCGCCAGCACCAGCGCGAGGATGAAGTTGACCGTTTGAAGGAGTTTGCTCATGCCCAAAAAGTTCTCGCGCCGGAAATCACTTCTTCCCCGCCTCGGCGGCGCCGCCGCCGCTGGAGCGGATCTCGAACGCCACCTTGTCTATGCCCGACGCACGCACGGCATCGAGCACCGTGACCATGTCACCGTGGAGGGCGTCCTTGTCGCCGCTGATGAAGACGCGGGTGTTCTTGTTGGCGTTGTAGAGCTTGACCATTTCGTTGCGCAGCTCGTTCTTGCCGACGGGGCGCTTGTCGAGGAACACGTTGCCCTGGCGGTCCACGGAGATGCTGACGAAGTCGGACTTGGTCTCGATGGTGGCGCTGACGGCGGTGGGGAGATTCACCTTGATGCTCTTCATGTTGATCATGCTCAGGCTCACGAGCATGAAGCACGCGAGCAGGAAGAACATGATGTCGATGAGCGGGATGATCTCCAGGCGGGCCTTCTTGTGCGGGACGGGCGAGCCGAGCCGGCCGCGGCCGACCAAGGGAGAGGGTTCGCTGGAGCCGTGCATGGGGACCTCAGACAGGGGCGGTCTGGCTCTCGCGGCGGAAAATCTGCGTGTCGTAGCCGCGCTGTTTGGCGGATTGCACGAGCAGATCGACGTTGTTCATGGTGGTTTCCAGCTCGAACTGGAGGTTGGCGAGCTTGCGCGTGTAATAGTTGAACGGGATCAGCGCGAAGATGGCGATGCCCAAGCCGCACGCCGTCGCGATGAGCGCCTCGGCGATGCCGCCGGAAACCTTCACCGCGGCCAGTTCCTCGTTCCCGACGAATTTGAACGAATGCATGATGCCCGTCACGGTGCCCAGCAGGCCGAGCAACGGCGCGAGCGTGACGATGGTGTCGAGCACGCCGAGGAAGCGCCCCGCGCGCTGCAATTCGATGCCCGCGGCCATCTGCATCGCGCCGACCAGTGAGGAGGAAGCGTGGTGCAAGCCCTGATAAACCATGCGCAGCAGCGGGTCCTTCGAGTTGTGCGCCTGACGCGACGCGGTCTCGTAGTCGCCGCCGTTGAGGGCGTCGAAGACGTTGTTGAGCGTCTTGTGGTCGCGGCGGAAGCGTTCGCGCCACCACCAGAAGACGCGCTCGCACACGACGGCCAGGCAGACGGTGAAGGTGACGAGGATCGGCCACATGATGGGGCCGCCCTTCTCGAAGGTTTCAAATACGATGTTGGCGAGCATGGTAGGTTTGGGTTGAAAGCTTGTCGGTTATTGGAGGATGAAATCAATCGGGAATTCCAGGATGCGCTCCGGGCCGGGTGGGAAATAGGTTTTGCCGACCCAGCTCGCGTTCGCCTCGTAGTCGATCCCCTCGTTCAGTTCGGTGTAACGCGTCGGCTTGACGAGCTTGATTCCCGTGACTTTCCCCTGGGTGTCGATCAGGACGTGAACGGTGACCGAGCCGGTCTGATGCTTGCGTTGGGCGATCCCCGGGTAATGCAAGACGGGCAATGGATTATTACCCGTGCCGGGACTGCTGATGCGCTGTGGTGCGGGAAGCTGCGGGCGAACGACCACCACATTCGTGGTCTGCGCAACGGGCGCCGCCGCTGCGGCGTAGCGCGCTTCGACAATCTGCACCAGACCATCCACCGGCAGCGCGAAGGCCACCGGCGCAGTCGGGGCCGCCACGGCGATGACGGGCGCGTTGTCCGGCAATTTCATCTCCGGCGGCGGCAAGTTTTCCGGCGGCGGCGGTTCAGGCTGTTTGACGACATCGACCTGGATGAGATCGACCTTGGCCTCCACCTGTCGCTTGATCCTCACCAAGTCGGGGTTGGGACGCAGTATTCCGGCGATACCCGTCGCCACGCAAACCACGAGGATGGCGAACGTCAGCGTGGTCCGCAGGGGATCTTCCTGATCCTCGGCAAAAACCAGCCGGTGCTCGGTCGATTCGACCGGCGGCGCGCCCAAAGCCGTAGGATTGGAAGTGGCGGACATACTCTCGCTTAAGAACGGTTCAACCGCATTTCATTCGGCTATTCACCGACACTATAACTTGGGCGGTCACATTGACAAACAATCGCCCCGGCACTGTGCTTCCCGGAAACGCTCGACGGAACCCGCAAAAGAACTGCGAAACGACTCAGCCGGTCGCGGGCGAAAGGCTTCAATGGCAATTAGGCCTAGCCTACCGCATTAGGCGTTACAAGTAGGAAAACACCCCACGTCCAGCCCGCCGTTGGTGTCTGTGCCGGCATGGCACAATTCGGACGCAGCTCCGGCGCGGCACTGCCCGTCCCCCCGTGAGGCGCCCCAATTCGTGAAGTTTTTTAATCACAAAATATCTCTTGCCAAGCCGCTTTCGGAAGGATTACAAGGGCCACGAAAGCTCCCAAACAACTGTAGGAAAAACAGTATGAAACCACACTCATTCAACCAGATCGGCTCCTCGTTGTTGCAACGCGCGGTTGCCCTCAGCGCAGGAATCTCGTTGTTCGTTGCCCCTATGCTGCTTCCCGCAGCAGACGCACCCACCGAAAAGGCCGGACGCATGGTCGTCACCGGTTCGCTCATTCCAACGGCGGAAACGGTCGGCCCGGCGCCAGTGGAAACCTTGGGCACGGCCGAAATCGAAAAGATCGCTCCAACCGATACGCTTGCGCTACTCAAGAAAATGAGCACGTCGTTCTCCGGCAACGGCAACGTCGGTCAGACGGTCAACAACGGGGGCTTCGGCGAGGCCAACTTGCAGCTTCGCAACCTTCCGACGCTCATCATGCTCAATGGCCGCCGCTTGGGGAACTCCTCCTTCAGCAATCCCTTGCAGGTCGATGTAAACATCATCCCGCTGGCGATGATCGAGCGCATTGAAGTCCTC
>DATDFH010000715.1:0-11797 GCA_036522715.1 Verrucomicrobiia bacterium | reverse complement strand
AAGGGGCGGGACACGGCGCAACCGCGTCAATCAACGTCTCGGTGAAGCCGCCGACACGCTGGAACAAATCGGCGATCTGCTTGTGTTTGATCCGCAACTGCGCGGCGTAATCGATGTGCTGATACTGGCAGCCGCCGCATTCGCCGAAGACCCGGCACTGCGGCGTCACACGCTCCGGCGATGCCTTCAAGACCCGCACGAGCCGCGCGCGTGCAAATCGCTTCTTCACCTCCGTCACTTCGACCTCGGCCTCCTCGCCCACGAGGACGAACGGGACGAAGACGACAAAATCCTCAACACGCGCCACGCCTTCGCCGCCGAAGGCGATGTCGTTGATCGTGACCGCGAGCCGGTTGCCCACGGTCACGTTGGTGGTTGCTGGTTCGCTCATGATCGCGGGACGTGATGGCAGAGCGTCGGGTGCGACGCAAGCGTTGAGCATGGTTTGCGTTCTTGCTGCGGTGGCGGGCGCTCCGTAGATTCGCCGCATGAAGTTTTCACTGACGCTGATGGTGCTCGTCTCCGTTCTCGTGCTCGGTGTGCGCGCCGCCGATTCGGAGCAAATCAAGAAATGGGAGGCCGCCGCAGCGAAGGGCGACGGCGAGGCGCTCACAAGGCTTGGTCGCGCCTACTTCGATGGCGACGGTGTGCCGAAAGATTCCTTCAAAGCTTTCGAGCATTACCGGCAGGCCGCTGAGAAGGGCGTGGCCGAGGCGCAGAATGCGATGGGCTTCTTCCACCATTACGGTGGCGGCGGCGCGAAGCACGACGACGTGGAATCACTGCGCTGGTATCGCAAGGCGGCCGACCAGGGCTATCCGGGCGCGCAGTTCAACCTTGGGATGATCTACAAGGACGGCACGGGTGTCCCCAAGGATCTCGCCGAGTCGTTCAAATGGTTCCAGCTCTCCGCGGACCAGGGCTACGCCAAGGGTCAGGTCCTGCTTGCGTTCGCCTACATTGACGGTCTGGGTGTGGAAAAAAATCTCGTGCAGGCGCACAAGTGGCTCACGCTCGCCGCCTATCAAATCCCCTCGGACGCTACGCCCGCTCTCATGAAGATCGAGGCACAGATGAAGCCCGAGCAGGTTGCGGAAGCGAAGAAACTCGCCGCGGCCTTCACGCCCAGGAAGCAGGCTGCCAAGTAATCGCGCTTCGGCCAGTCGCGCTCTCGCACCGGCTACTTCGCGTGCG
The DNA here is from genome assembly GCA_036522715.1 of Verrucomicrobiia bacterium. Taxonomy (GTDB): domain Bacteria; phylum Verrucomicrobiota; class Verrucomicrobiia; order Limisphaerales; family JACQFS01; genus DATDFH01. The sequence continues at coordinate 10,603 of DATDFH010000715.1, read as the reverse complement.
CCTCGGCGTAATGCTTCTTCAGCAGGTCCTCGCCGAAGTCTCCGTTGAAATCGCGCCACACGGCGTGGACGTGGTTCGCGTCGTTCTGCGTGTTGTCGTATTCGAGTAGGAACGTCGGCCCTTGAACACGGTAATAATGGCCCTTGCCGCGTTCAGTCTCGCCCGCCCACGCAAAGTAAACCTTCTCCCAACCGGCCTTTTCGATCTTCGCCAGGTCGGCCTTCGCGAGATCGGGCCGCACGCGGTGAAGGTATTCCTCGACAACGTTTTTCAACGTCGTCTGTTGCTCCTTGTTGATTTTGCCGTACGCCAGGCCGTCGGGTTTTTGCGGCGTGGCCTTCACATCGGCGGAGGTGATGATGTCCTTGGGCGCCTTCGCCTCGTAGATCGCCACGTGCTGCTGCTCGGCGTTGAGTGACTTCACCAGTTGTCGCGCGAGGTCCTCCTCGCGGCCCAACACGCGCACGCCCTTGCGCGGCCCTTCGCGAACCTCGGCCGGGTTGGTGCCCATGAACGACGGCGTGCAGGCGATGGCCTTGCCGTCCACGATCGTGAAGCTCTGCGAGAGATGGTGTCCCTCGAAGCGCCAGCCCCACGTGCCCTTCGCGTCGGGCGTGCCGTAGATGGAGACGAAATACTTGATCGGGTTGCGGTCCACCTTGCCGCCGGGTTTCTCGATCGCCCTGAGCACAGCTTCAAGGCTCATGATGTTGGTCGCCTTGCCATAGCCCTGTTCGCTCAAGCCCGTCTTCAACAGCGCGAGGCCGAGAGCGCGCTGCTGTTCATTGAGGTCCAGGAATGGAACGCCCTTGCGCCCGAAGGTCACCATCTCCGTGGGGATAAAGTGCCACTGCTGGCGTGCCTCGCTCTTGAACTCGTAGGTTGCCTTGGCCTTTTGTTCGGCATTGAGCGCAGCGAGGAACTTCGTCGCCGCCGCCGCCATCTCATCGGCGGCCGGATGCGCCAAGGCGCCGAGCGGAAGAGCAAGGACGGCGAAAAGGATGACGGCGGAATGGCGAGAGCGAGCGTGCAGGTTCATGCGAACATTCAAACGTCACCGATGCGGTGTCCGCAAGCTTTAGCTTGCTCACGCCGCAGGCAAGGGTTGCGCGGCGGGCGGGTTTGTTTACTCTGCGCCCGTGCGCATTCTTTTTATCGGCGACATCGTGGGTGAGCCGGGCCGGCGCGCGGTCAAGCAGCTCGTGCCCCAACTGCGCGAGCGCCTCGGCTTGCACGTCGTCATCGCCAACGGCGAGAACAGCGCGGGCGGCTCCGGCATCACGCCCGACACAGCTTCGGAGATTTTCTCCGGCGGCGTGAACGTCATCACCTCGGGAGATCATTTGTGGGACCAGAAGGAAGTGACGCACCTGCTCGTGAACGAGCCGCGCTTCCTGCGCCCGCTTAACTACCCGGCGGGCACGCCCGGCCAGGGCAGCACGGTTCACCGGCCCGAAAGCGGCGCGGCCATCGGTGTCATCAACGTTCAGGGCCGCGTGTTCATGACGGATCTCGACAACCCCTTCGCCCGCATCCGCGCCGAGGTCGAACAACTGCGCCGCCAGACGCCGGTCATCTTCGTGGACGTCCACGCCGAGGCCACGTCGGAGAAAATCGCGATGGCCCGGATGCTCGACGGCTCGGTCAGCGCCGTCATCGGCACGCACACACACGTCCAGACTGCCGACGAACAAATCTTTCCCGGCGGCACGGCCTATCTTACCGACGCCGGTTTCACCGGGCCGCACGAGAGCGTGCTCGGCCGTGAGATCGCGCCGGTGATCAAGCGCTTCGTCAGCAACCAACCGCAGCGCTTCCCCGTCGCGCGCGATCGCGTGCTCTTGCAAGGCGCGGTAATCGAAGTGGATGACACGAGCGGCAAGGCAGTGAGCATCACGCGCGTCTCGGAGCCGCTAACTCAGTGAACCCCGATGCCGCGCGAGATCAAATCCCAGTGGGAGTTCGGCGAATTGTTTCCGTCCACCGTGACGCGCAAGGTCCTCTCGGTCTCCGAACTCACACTGCAGGTCAAGCGCCTGCTTGAACAGCACGTCGGCGCCGTGTGGGTTACGGGCGAAATCAGCAACCTGCGCGTCCAGCCGTCGGGCCACGCCTACTTCACGCTCAAGGACGCCGGCGCACAGCTCGCGTGCGTGCTCTTTCGCGGCGAGGCGGTGGCGAACCGCGATGCGCTCCAGGAAGGCCGCAAGGTAAACCTCCACGGCGATGTCACGGTCTATGAAGCGCGCGGGCAATACCAACTGCGCGTCACCGAAATCGAACTCGAAGGCATAGGCGCGTTGCAGGCCGCGTTCGAGCGGCTCAAGCAAAAGCTCGCGGCCGAGGGCTTGTTCGCCGAGGAACGGAAGCGTCCCCTGCCCCGCTTCCCACGCCGCATCGGCGTCGTCACATCGCTCAAGGCCGCGGCGTTTCGCGATGTGCTCCACGTGATCGAACGGCGCTTTGCCGGTTTGGAAACCATCCTCGCCGCGTGCCGTGTGCAAGGTGAGGGAGCGGCCGTGGAAATTTCAGATGCGATCAAGTTGCTGAACGATTACTCCGCTAGAGCGAAGAAACTCGACCTGATCCTCGTCACGCGCGGCGGAGGAAGCTTGGAAGACTTGTGGGCGTTCAACGAGGATGTCGTGGCGCGCGCGATTTTCGAGTCGGCGTTGCCGGTGGTCTCTGGCGTCGGACACGAGATTGATTTCACCATCTCGGACTTCGTAGCCGACTTGCGCGCCGCCACGCCGAGCGCCGCGGCGGAGATCATCACCGAAGGTTACGTGGCCAGCCGCGAATTCGTCCTCGACGCAGCCGCGACGCTGCGGCGCTCGATTCGTCGCCGCCTCGAAACCGAGCGAGAGACGACGCAGCAAATGTTCGCCCGGCTGGCGCGCGTGCATCCCCGGCGCTGGCTCGACCAGCAGGCTCAACGGCTGGACGACCTTTGGGGAAACCTTCATCGCGAAACCCGCCACGGCGTACGCGAGCAACTCAACGCCTGGCACGCCGTCCGGCAACGCCTGCTGCGATTGCGACCGCAGCAACAACTTGAGCAGCGGCGTGAGACCTTGGCGCGAGCGCGTCGCCGGCTGGGCGAACTTGGCCGGCGCCAGTGGCAGGAATGGCAGCACCGCTTCTCGTCGCTCGAAACCCGCCTGCGCTTGCTGGGACCGGAACAAGTTCTCGCCCGCGGTTACTCGATCACCATGGACGCGGCAAACGGTGCCGTCATCCGCGACGCAAGGAAGGTGAAGGCGGGGCAGAAGCTGCGGACCAAACTGCACAAGGGCGAGGTACGCAGCGTGGCTGAAAGTTGAGTTCGCCTACGCCGCCGTGCTCGGCGCGCCACTCTCGCGTCCATCCGCCCCAGTTCCATCGAGATCAATCAGGATATCCCGCGGCTCGGCACCTTTGCTGGGGCCGACAATGCCACGGTTTTCCAACTCGTCCATGATGCGCGCGGCCCGCGTGTAGCCGAGACGCAGCCGGCGCTGGAGCAACGACACGCTCGCCTTCTGTTCGCTGCGGATCACTTCGATGCATTGCTCGATGAGCGACTCGTCCTCATCCGTGCCGGATTCCTGTTCAAAGCCCGCGCCCATGCTGCTCGGGGCTTTCTGCAACGCCTGGTGGATTTCCATTTCGTAACTCGGTTTGCCCTGGTCAGCGACGTGTTTGACAATCTTGTTGATTTCCTCGTCGGTGATGAGCGCGCCCTGCGCTCGGATGAGTTTCGCCGAGCCGGGCGGGAGGTAAAGCATGTCGCCCTTGCCGAGCAACTTGTCCGCGCCCATCGCGTCGAGAATCGTGCGCGAGTCCACGCGCGACGCGACCTGGAAGGCAATGCGCGCGGGAATGTTCGCCTTGATGACGCCGGTGATCACGTCCACCGACGGCCGCTGCGTCGCGACGATGCAATGGATGCCCGCCGCGCGCGCCATCTGCGTAATGCGCGCAATCGCCATCTCCACGTCCGCCGGCGCGACGAGCATCAGGTCCGCAAGCTCGTCGATGATGACGACGATGTAACTGAGCTTCTCCGGGATGACGATTGTCTCGTCCTCGGCGGCGACCATCTCCTCGTCCACTTCGACGGCGAAGCCATCGGCGTTGGCTTCGATTTTTTCCTTCTTCGCCGAGAGCGGAAGTTCAGGCTGCGTCTGCGGCTTCTGCTTGTCCTTCGGGCGCGAGTTGAACGAGGTGATGTTGCGCACGCCGACCTTCGCGAAAATCTGGTAGCGCTTCTCCATCTCGTTGACCACCCAGCGCAACGCGAGGATCACCTTCTTCGGATCAGTCACGACGGGCACGACGAGGTGCGGGAGCGCGTTGTATTGCTGCAACTCGACGACCTTCGGATCGATCATCACGAAGCGGAGCTGGTCGGGCGAAAACTTGTAGAGCAGCGACGTGACGATGGAGTTGATGCAGACCGATTTGCCCGAGCCGGTGCTGCCGGCGATGAGCAGGTGCGGCATGTCGCCGAGGTCGGCGATGATCTGGTGGCCGTAAACGTCCTTGCCGAGCGCGAGCGGCACGCGCGCCTTGGTGTTCTTCCAATCCTCCGATTCGAGGAGGTCGCGCATGATGACCTTGGTCTTGATCGTGTTGGGCACCTCGACGCCGACGGACGATTTGCCGGGCACGGGCGCGAGGATGTGGATGCGCTCGGCCTTGAGTGCGGCGGCGATGTTGTTCGAGAGCGCGGTGATCTTCTCCAGCTTCACGCCCGGCGCGGGGTGCAACTCGTAACGAGTGATGGTCGGGCCTTTGGTGATGTCGCCGAGCGAAACCTCGATCTCGAACTGCGCGAGCGTCTGCTGCATGAGCCGCGCGCGATCCATCAACTGTTCCTTCGTCTCGGTGACGACCACGGTCGTGTCGGGATGATTGAGCAAGTCCAAACCGGGCAACTGGTAATTGCCGATCTGCGGCGTCGACGCGACCGAGAGCGGCCGGGGTTTCTTCGGCGCGGGCCGGGGCCGCGGCGGCGCTTCGGCGGGCGCGGCAACCGCCGCCGGCTGGAGCGAGCCTGAATTGTCCGTGATGGTCATCGGCTCGACCGGCGCGCCGGCAGGTTTGGGCTCGTCGGCTTTCGCGTCGGCTGGTTTGAGTTCCTCCGCTTTCTTCGGCGGCTCTTTGCCGAGAACTTCCGCCGTGCTCGCGGCGGCAATTTCCGTTGCGCTGATCACTTCGACCTCGTCGGGAGGCTGGATCACGCGCGTGGCGGGTGCTGGAACGGGTGAGGGTTCGGGCTTCGCGTCGCCCTTCTTGACCGTCGAACGAAGTTTCGGCTGCGGCACACTCAGATCGGTCACCGTCGGCTCGGGGATGGGCTGCATATCCGCGCCAACCTTCGGGCCGGTTTCCTGCGGCGCGCCTTCGTCGCGTTTGCCTTTTTCGCGCTCGGCCTTGTCGAGTTGTTTGCGCAAGCGGTCGGCTTCCTGTTTGAGTTCGCGTTCCTTGCGCGCCAAGGCCCGTTCCTCCGGCGAGAGTCTGGCCGACGCCTCCTCGTCCTCCGGCAATTCGCCGCCGAACTTCTCCGCCCACTTGCGCCGGAACCATTCGCCGAATTGGAAGTTGGTCAGGAACATCAGGCTGATGACGTAGAGCGTGGTGAAGATGATCGTGGCGCCGACGGTGCCGAACTTCCCGAAGAGCACGTTGTTCATCGTCATCCCGATGAAGCCGCCGGCGCTCGGGGCGTTGAGGTTGCGCCGGATGGCGCCGAACGCGCTTGTGTAGAGATCGAGCATCCCCATGCACGAGACGAACAGCACCAGCGCCCACACCCAGCGCCGGCGCAAATACGCCAGGAGCTGAAGCAGGTGCGCGAGTCCGAAGCCCAGCAGCAGCACCGGGCCGATGAACGCCGCCGCGCCGAATACGAAGAACGACCAGTTGGCCAGGTGCGCGCCGACGGGGCCGATCCAGTTGCGGTAATTCGGATTGGGCGGCCGGCGGTTGACGGACAAATCGCCGGCGTCGAAGGAGAAGAACGCCACGAACAGCAGCAGCGAGAGGCTGATCAGCACAATGCCGATCACGTCGTGCCAGCCGTGGTGTGTTTGCGATGCGGGGTCCTTACGGGCCATGCGCGCAGGCTACGGCGCGAAGGGCGAAGTTCAAAGTTCAAAGTGCGCGCAGAGAAATTCAAAATCAGATAGGCAAAATCGCAGACGGATCAAATCTCCAAACTCGCCGAATGATCGGACACGCTTGGCTGCGGGTTTACCGCATAAGGCCCGAAAGCGAATCAGCGCTTCAGAGCCGCTCCCACTCGCTTCGTTCAATTCCGGCTTGTCGCAAAATTTTGCCCAGCAACTTGGGGCCAATATCTGACCCGTGCGGATTGGGAATCGTCAGGGAGAAGTTTCCTTTCTGCATGAACTCGTGCTTGCCGCCCGCAAAGGGACCGGTGAATCCCACGCGACGCAGAGCCGCGATCAGGTCGCGCCGTTTGATGGGGCCGAAATGCGGCATCAGGCGATTTCCCCGACCTCCCGGACCGCGAGATCCATTCCTCCGACCACCGGAATCGGCAACTGGCGCGAGATGCGAAACAGCAGCCAGTCCTCCAGCGTGCCGGCCAGTTCTTCCCGGCAGCCTTCGAGCGTGTGCGCTTGCGCCAGCACGCCATCGAAGCCGGGTATCTCGCCATAAAACCCTTCCCCATCGCCGAGCAACTCGTAATGGGCCTTGCCCATCGCAGCGCGCAGGTATTCGCTCAACATACGGGCCGAGGATACCGCCGGTTTTCGTCTGAGGGAAGGGCTTGTTTCGTTTGCCTTTCAGACTTCCTCCCCACTCCGCGCCCGCCTAAACTTTCCGCATGGCCGATGAAGTGCCTTCCTTCCTGCGCCGATTGACGCTGCTCTTCGATGACCGGCACGCGGCGACGGAGGACTTGTCTGAAGCGCCGCGGTGGCAGCGGTTCATCCATTTCTGGCTGCTGGTTGGGCGCAGCTTCGTGCGCAACCGCTGCCCGGCGCGCGCCTCGGCGCTCGCCTACACGACGTTGCTGGCACTGATCCCGTTGCTCGCTGTCGCGCTGAGCGTCTCGGCCAGCTTGATGAACGCGAAGGACGAGGCCGCGCGCAATGCGATGGTCGAGCAGATGATCGACAAGGTCGTCGGCAACATCGCCCCGCAACTCAACCTCGACCCCAAGGGCGGCGCGCAGGCCGTCGAGAACCGCCGGCACGTCGTCAAGAACATCACCGACTTCATCGCCAACACGCAGAGCGGCAAGCTGGGCACCACCGGCATGATCGGCCTGGTGTTCGTGGCGATCATGCTCTTGAGCAACATCGAGGCGACCTTCAACGACATCTGGGGCGTGGGCCGCGGGCGCAGTTGGGTGTTGCGCGTGGTCAATTACTGGGCCGCCATCACCCTCGGCCCGATCCTCTTCGCCGTCGCCATCGGCCTGAGCGCCAGCGCGCAACTCCAGACCGCGCAGGATTTCATCATGGGCACGCCCGTGGTCGGACGGCTGATCTTCAAGGTGGTGCCGTTCCTCGTGCCGTGCGCGGGCTTCACCGTGTTCTACAAACTCATGCCCAACACGCGCGTGACCTGGCTCGCCGCGCTCGTGGGCGGCGTGCTCGGCGGCGTGCTCTGGCAACTCAACAACATCTTCAACGTCGTGTACGTCTCCAACGTCGTCACCTACTCGAAGATTTACGGCAGCCTCGCGCTGGTGCCGGTGTTCCTGCTCGGACTTTACTTCTCGTGGCTGATCCTGCTGTTGGGCGCGCAAGTCGGCTACGCATTCCAGAACCGCGAGATTTACCTCCAGGAACGCCAGGCCGAAAACGTCAACCAGCGCGGCCGCGAATTCGTCGCCGTGCGTCTGATGACCGCCATCGCGCAACGCTTCGAGGCCGGCCGCAAACCGCCAACCATCGTCGATCTCTCGCGCGAAGTCGGCGTGCCCGGCCGGCTGGCGACGCAAATCCTCGCCGCGCTCGCGCGCACGCGCATCGTGCAGGAGACGGGCGCCGAGGGCGCCGGCTACGCGCCCGGCCGCCCGCTCGAGGCAATCAGCGTGCAGGACATCCTCGACGCGATGCGCACCGCCAGCGGCCGCGAACTCGCCACGGCGGATGACGAGACGCGGAAGCTGCTGCGCGAAGAGTTTGAAAAGGTGCGCGCGGCCGAGCGCGGCGTGGCGGGAGGGATCACATTGCGGGAGTTGGTAAGGGGCAACACTTGACCGGCTGCGGCAGGGAACTGCAAACACAGGGAAGGAAGTTATTTGAACCTCGTGACTCTTTTGTGTGACGCTCGCCTCGGCGATGAGAGTGGTGTTCGACACAAGCGTGCTGGTGGCCGCCGCCCGTTCCCGACAGGGCGCGAGCTTCGCGCTCGTCAGCTCGATCCCGGCACCGGAGTTCCAGATCTGCCTCTCAGTTGGGCTTTACGCGGAGTGGCAGGAAGTCTTGACGCGCTCCGAGAATCTGCCGACCGGGCGCAGCGGGGAGGACGCCTTGCGTTTTCTGCGTTACCTCGCGAGCCAGGCGCATTTGCAGGAGATTCATTTTCTCTGGCGACCGTTTTTGCCGGACGCGGACGATGACATGGTCTTGGAACTGGCTTTCGCCGCCGGGTGCCGTCATATTGTGACGCACAACGTGAAGGATTTTCACGGGTCCGACCAACTCGGCATCACTGCGGTTACGCCCCGTGAGTTCCTGAACCTGATCCGCCGCAAGACATGAGCACGCTGACCATCCAGTTGCCGGAGTCGTTGAAGAAGAGCATCGAGGCGCTCGCCGCGCGCGAGGGCTATTCGGTTGATCAGTTTCTCGCCAGCGCTGCCGGCGAAAAACTGGCGGTGGTGATGACGATGAATTACCTGCGCCGCGAAGCTGACGCGGGCCGGCGCGAAGATTTCGAAAGATACCTTGCCGCCGTGCCGGCCGTTACGCCGTTGGAAACCGACCGACGCGACTAGTCGGGCGTTGGGCGATCAGCGTGCAGGACATCCTCGACGCGATGCGCACCGCCAACGGCCGCGAACTCGCCACGGCGGATGATGAGACGCGGAAACTGTTGCGCGAAGAGTTTGAAAAGGTGCGCGCGGCTGAGCGCGGCGTGGCGGGAGGCATCACGTTGCGGGAGTTGATCAAGGGCGGAGCGTGAAGTCGTGAACTCCGTCGGGCCTAGCTCCAGACTCCCTAAAACTGCGGACAACGTGTCGAGGTACAACAGTTAGGCTGTTTCATTGCTTTCGCTTCGCCGCCGCCTTTCGGGCTGCGATCAAATCGCCCGCGTCCACTTTCCAATCCTTCCCTACCTTCAGCAACATGTGGGGAACCGGATCCACATCACTCGCAATCATAACCCAGCCTTTCTTTTCCGATTCTGCGCTCGGGCTCAAAGTTTTCCCATTACGGAGCCGAAAGACTTCGCCAACCTTCAGAACTCGATACGGCCTCGCCTTGATGTCAGCGATGGCTTTCTCGCGATATTCAGGTGGTATCGGATTCGACGTCAGAACGGCTAAATCTTTGTTCGTAATGGCCAAACGCTCTAGCGCCGAGGTATCACCCTTCACTATGGCGACCAAGAATTCCTGATAAATTTCAGTTGGCGTCGGAGTTTTATCCGTCGTTTCCGCGATGGCGGTGATTGTCGCGGCCAGAATAAAAAGTAGGTAGGTCGTATTCATAATCAGCCTAACAGTTAAGCCAGCGACCGCAGGGGTTTGAAAGTGTCGCCATATTGTTCTGACGCGGAGCGTCCGGCGCCCCTCGCCTGCTGTCAAGCCCTCTGCCCGCCCGCTCCGTTTCGGCCGCCGGTTCCGATCACGGCCCGCGCGTCGCAAGCCGGCGTGGTCAGCGGGACCGCGCCGCCGAACGCGCCGTCCGCACGAACCGCGGGTTCGTTTGCACGTACGGCTCGTTCGGCGGGACGAACGGGCCAGCGGTTCGTGCGAACGAATCCTCCGTACGGACGAACGAGCCACCCGTCGGGACAAACGGATTGTCCGTACGCACGCACGGCTCAGCCGTCAGGACGAACGGCTCGCCCGTACGCACGAACGGCCCATCCGTTCGTCCGAGCGGACGATTCGTCAGCACGAACGAACCGTCCGTACGGACAAACGGATCGTTCGTACGCACGAACGGACGATCCGTTCGTCTCAAGAAACCCCCAAAAAACGCGGGTTTTGACCCCGTTTGGGCGTCCTGCGGAGCCGGCTGCGCCTCAATGATGCGTGCAGACCAGGTCGCGCTCGGGGGCGATGCCCCAGCGTTGGGCGACGGTTTGCAGGTCGGGATTGAGGCCCCAGCGGTCGGGTTGCGCTTCGCCGGCGTGCGCGGGGTTGGCGCCCTTGAGTTCCATGCAGCCCTTGTTGTTGCCGATGTCCTCGATCTGCGCGCATTCGTCGGCGGAGAGTTTGAATTGCGCCAGGCGCGCGTCGGTGCCGACGGCGGCGAGTTCGTCGATCTTTTTCTCGATGGGCTTGGCGTTCGCGCCGACTTCCTGGATGAGCGTGGGGATGACGCTGTGGACCTGCGGTTGCGAGAGGTTCCACAGGCAGGCGAGCTGGAGCATCGTCAGCCCGTGCCGCTGCGCGATGGGGCGC
>DATDFH010000714.1:0-3856 GCA_036522715.1 Verrucomicrobiia bacterium | reverse complement strand
AAACCAGCCGCGCGAGCGCCGTCAGCAGGGTGATCTTCAACTTCGGCCGTTCCTCTTCCAGCGCGGCGAAAATGGCGTGGTCGATCACACGGCACTCGACGGCGTCGAGCGCGATCACATCAGCGGAGCGCGGCGAATTGTCGAGGAAGGCCATTTCGCCAAAACTCATCCCGGCGGCGAAGACGTCAATCCGTCCGCCGGGTTGTCCGTCGGGCATTCGCAGCCGCACCTCGGCGGAACCGGACATGACGAAGAAAATCTCGGAAGCCTTTTCGCCGGCCGCGACGATCTGCTGGCCGGCCGCGAACCGGCGCGCCGGTAGATGCTGCTCCAGCCAGGCGAGGTCTTCCGCAGTGCAGTCGCGCAGCAGATGGCATTCAGCGAGGGTCACGGATGCGGGCGGGCGCCACGCTTCGCCGCAAAGTTCCGCGAGGAGTTCGTCCTCGGAGGATTCCAACGCGGAATCCAAATCTTTGAACAGCGCGGTCCCCGGCACGCCCGCATCCGTCAGCGAAGGAGCGTAGCGGCCCGAGTGGCAGAACAGCAGGCGCACGGGCGGGCTGCCGCCGGCCAGCGCGGTGGAGAGTTCGCCCAACAGCCGCACGCTGACGGGGTCCACTCCGGCCACGCTGCGGAAATCGAGGATGACGTGCCGGCAATACGGGGCTCGTTTGGCAACCTCACGGACCACGGGCTCGAGAGTGGAGAAGATGAGTTCGCCCTGGAGTTCGAACATCCGGATGCGCGCGCCGTAATTCCGCAGCGTGCGCGCCGCGGCGGCCGGGCGGCGGCGCTTGGAGGAAATCTGGCTGGCATCGTATTCCAGACGCAAGGCCGGCTGCGGAGCGGCCGAGGGGTTGAACAAGTGCAGGTCCAGTTCCCGCGCGAGGTCCACGCAGACGCGGATGCCCCGGACGGAATTGCCCTGCGCATCGAGCGGCGGCGAGAACACGCCGATGCCAATCTGGCCGGGTAACACGGCGAGGATGCCGCCGCCCACGCCGCTCTTGGCGGGGAGGCCGACGCGATAAATCCATTCGCCCGAATAGTCATACATCCCACACGTGGCCATCACGCTGAGGACGTTGTCCACGTGCTCGCGTCGGATGGCGGGCTCGCGCGTGAGCGGATTGACGCCCTGATTGGCGAGCGTCGCGCCCATGAACGCCAGATCGCGACAGGTCACACGGATCGAGCACTGTTGAAAATATGTTTCCAGCGAGTCGTGTGGGTCCTCGTCGAGAATGCCGAAGTTACGCAGCATCCAGCCGATCGCGCGGTTGCGATGCCCCGTCTCGCTTTCCGAGCGATACACAATTTCGTCGATGTCCAGCAAGCGCCCGGCGCAACCGGACAGGTAACGCACGATCCGCTGGATGCGCGTGTCGCCATTCACGCGGAGAACCTGTCCGCACGTGGCGATGGCGCCCGCATTGATCATCGGGTTGAACGGCGCGCCGGAGCCGGCCTTGAGCGAGATCGCGTTGAACGCGTCCCCCGACGGCTCGACGCCGACACGGGCAAGGACATGTTCTTCGCCGCGGTCTTCGAGGGCGAGACCGTAGGCAAACGCCTTGGAGATGGACTGGATGGTGAAGGCCTGGCGCGTGTCGCCCACCTCATAGACCTGGCCGTCCCGCGTGGCGACGCAAATGCCAAACCATTCCGGGCGCGCCTTGGAAAGTTCCGGGATGTAATCCGCGACGCGGCCTTCGTTGAGCGATTTGTATCGCTCGTGAATGCGATTCAAGCACGCGGTGATCGGTGAAAGGGACATATCAGGATCTGAATCATCGGCTGCGCCGGCGAGGCATTCGCGTTCGTCCACTACCTGCGCCGCCATTGGAAGCCCTCCGCAAAGGGCGGCAGAATATCAGCGATTGAAGGACGAGAGGGCAAGGCATTTCAATCCCGCCGGCCAGCGTGGCGATGAAAGCGATTCACCGGGCGTAACGGCGGAATGAACCGGCTGATTTGTGAATCGTTCCGCAACGCCGCGAATCGCCACCTGCCTGCTTCACCGCCGGGCGAAGTTTCTCACCGGGCTTGTAATTCTCTTGCGCCCGTGTGTCCTGTGCGCGTGCGACGAACCGCCACCCAACTCGCCGAGTACATCGAACTCGTCGCGCTGTTCTTCATCCACGGCGCGGCGCTGGGGATGTGGTTCGTGCCGTTGAGCGCGGTGCTCGATGCGCATGGGCTGCACGCGATCAAGCCGTTCGCCTTCGCCACGTCGGCGACGGCGTGTTTCGTTTCGCCACTCATCTTCGGCGCGATGGCCGACCGGCACGCGTCGCCGGTGAAGGTGTTGCGCGGACTGGCGCTGGCCACGGCGGCGGCGATGGCACTCGCGAGCACGGCGATCAAGCTCGGCTGGAATCCGTGGCTGGTGCTCGCGCTCATCCAGCTTCACGCGCTTTGCTCGTCGCCGACGTGGAGCATCTCCTCGGCGATCGTCTTCGCCCGGCTGAAGGATTCCAAACGCGAGTTCGGCCCGATCCGCGCGATGGCGACGTTCGGCTGGGTGGCGGGCTGCCTGACGGTGAGCGCACTGAACGCCGACGCCTCGACGCTCGCCGGCTACAGCGGCGCGGCGACGTGGCTGGTGGTGGCGGCCTTCACGTTTCTGCTGCCCAGCGTTTCACCGCCCAAATCCGCCGAAAATCTCACGCTGCGCCAGCGCCTCGGCCTCGACGCGCTCACGCTTCTCAAAAACCACAATCATCGCGTGGTGTTCATCACTGCGGCGCTGTTCTGCATACCGCTCGCGGCGTTCTATCCCTACACACCCACACATCTCGCCGAGGTGGGACTCCGGCACACGAGCGCGTGGATGACGCTCGGGCAGGTGACGGAAGTCATCGCGATGTTCAGCCTCGCGCGGCTGCTGACGACGTGGCGGCTCAAATGGGTTTTCGCCACCGGCCTCATGCTGGGCGTGGTGCGCTTCGTCTTCTGCGCGCTCGGCGGCAAGGGCTGGCTGCTTGCGGGCCTCACCCTGCACGGCGTGTCGTTCACGCTCGTGCTGATCACGGCGCAAATCTACCTCGATGAACGGGTTGAAACCAAGTGGCGCGCCCGGGCGCAGGCGCTGATGGCCTTGATGACCGGCGGCTTCGGCAACCTCGCCGGCTACCTTGGAACGGGCTGGTGGTTCACCGCCAACGCGCGCCCCGCCGGCACGCAATGGCCGCTCTTCTGGGGCGGACTTGCCGCGGCGGTGGCGGTGGTGCTGATTTACTTCCTCACGGCGTACCACGGACGCCGAGCGCGTGCGGAACGATCCAATCCCACTACAAACCCACCGCTTTGAACCGTGCCTTCACTTCCTTGAAGTGGAATTCGAGTGAACAGAGGCTCTTCAACTCGCCCTTCTCAAAATGTTTTGCCACGACGGGATCGGCTTGGAGTTGTTCAACGAAGTTCGCGTCGTCGCGGCCGGCGTGTTTGACTTCCCACGTCTTCATCGCGGCGTCCTGGCAGAGTTTGTAGGCGGCTTCGCGGGTGAGGCCTTTCCTGATGAGCGCGAGCAGGACGGTCTGCGAGTTCCACATGCCGAGCGAGAGGCCGAGGTTCTTCTTCATGTTCGCGGGATAGACGACGAGGCCGTCCATCAGGCGCGTGAGCAGGCCGAACATGTAATCGAGCAGCGTGCACGAGTCGGGAAAGATGATGCGCTCGACGCTGCTGTGGCTGATGTCGCGCTCGTGCCAGAGGGCAACGTTCTCCAGCGCGGCCAGCGCGTTGCCCCGCAGCACGCGTGCGAGGCCGGTGAGGCGCTCCCACGTGATGGGATTGCGCTTATGCGGCATGGCACTCGAACCCTTCTGGCCTTTGGTGAACGGCTCCTCGGCTT
>DATDFH010000713.1:0-7000 GCA_036522715.1 Verrucomicrobiia bacterium | reverse complement strand
GCGCGAAGCTCGCTAGCGTTCGTGGCAACGCAATTCGATGCCACCGCCGATTTCTACCGCCCGCCATTCCGCAAGGTTGCTTCCGCTGATTCTCCTCGCCGTCGCGCTTTCGGCGGGTGCGGCATTCGACGCTGGAAAACTTCGCGAACTGGATGACGCCATTGTCAGCGCCGTCACACTCCACGACGCGCCGGGCGCGGTGCTGTGGCTCGAACACAAGGGCGAGGTTTATTCCAAAGCTTTCGGTGCCCGCGCACTCATCCCCATGCGCGAGCCGATGACCGATGACACGATCTTCGACGCCGCGTCGCTGACGAAGGTCGTCGCCACGACGCCGGCCATGATGCTCCTCATTCAGGAGGACCGCGTGAAACTCGACGCGCCGGTGAAGACCTATCTCACCGAGTTCGCCGGAGAAGAGCGCGACGCCATCACCGTGCGGCATCTGATGACGCACACCTCGGGGTTGCGCGCAGGCATTCCGCTTTCAGCGGCGGGGAGCGCTTCGGACGCACAGCCAGGCACCAACTACGCCAGAGGCATCGAGCTTGCCTGTGCCGAGAAACCCCAGACGCCGCCGGGCACCGCGTTCAAATACTCCGACGTCAACTTCATCCTGCTGGGCGAGATCGTCCGGCGCGTGAGCGGTGAACCGCTGAATGAGTTTTACGCGCGCCACATTTTCCATCCGCTCAAGATGGACGACACCGGCTTTCTGCCCGTGCCCGCGCGAGTATCACGGATCGCTCCGACTGAGCGGGCAGACGGCGTGATGTTGCGCGGCGTGGTGCATGATCCGCCCGCGCGGCGCATGGGCGGTGTGGCCGGGCACGCGGGCCTCTTTACGACTGCGGACGACCTCGCGCGTTACTGCCGGATGCTGCTCAACGGAGGAGAGCTTGATGGTGTGCGGCTATTCAAGTCGGAGACGGTGGCGTTGATGACGAGCGTGCAGACGCCGACAAACCTCACGGCCAAGCGCGGCCTCGGCTGGGACATCGACACCGGCTACAGCGCGCCGCGCGGTGAAGTGTTTCCCGTTGGAAGCAACTTCGGCCACACGGGCTTCACCGGTACGAGTCTGTGGCTCGATCCGGCCTCGAAGACATTTGTCATCCTGCTCACCAGCCGGCTTCACCCGGATGGAAAAGGCAACGTGGCTGACCTGCGCCGCGCCGTCGGAACTCACGCAGCAGATGCGGTTGGCATTCCACGCCAGGTGTTGAATGGCATCGACGTGCTCAAACGCGACGGATTCAAGCCGCTCAAGAAACTCCGCGTCGGCCTCGTCACCAATCACACCGGCGCCGACCACGAGCGCAATCCGACCATTGACCTCCTCCACGCCGCGCCGGACGTGAAGCTCGTTGCGCTGTTCAGTCCCGAGCACGGCATCCGCGGCGCGCTTGATCAGGCGAAGATTTCCGACAGCACGGATGCGCAGACCGGCCTGCCCGTCTTCAGCCTCTACGGTGAGCGCCGCGCACCCACGACCAACCAGCTCGCGAATCTCGACGCGCTCGTCTTCGACATCCAGGACATCGGCTGCCGCTTCTACACCTACGTCTCGACGATGGGCCATTGCCTCGAAGCCGCGGCGAAGGCCGGAAAAAAATTCTTTGTGCTCGACCGCGTGAACCCGATCAACGGCGTCGCCGTCGAGGGGCCGGTGCACGAGGGCAAGTCGTCGTTCGTCGCATATCATCGCGTGCCCTTGCGCCACGGGATGACCGTGGGCGAACTGGCGCGCATGTTCGACGCTGAGCGCGGCTGGAACGCCGACCTCACGGTCATACGCTGCGAAGGCTGGCGGCGTGCGATGTGGTTCGATGAAACCGGCCTGCCGTGGATCAACCCCTCGCCCAACATACGCAGCCTCCGCGCGGCCACGCTCTATCCCGGCGTCGGGCTGTTGGAGATCGCGATCTCTGTCGGGCGCGGGACGGAGACGCCATTTGAATTGGTCGGCGCGCCTTACGTGGACGAAGCGAAGTTCGCAGCAGAAATGAGCGCGGCCCAATTGCCCGGCGTTAGCTTCGCGCCTGCGCAATTCACGCCGACGGCCAGCACGTTCAAGGATCAGTCCTGCGGCGGCGCAACGCTCACGATCACCGACCGCGAGAAGCTCAACGCGGTGGACTTGGGCCTCGTGCTCGCGCAGACGTTGCAGCGGCTTTACCCGACGAACTTCGCACTCGCGAAGATGAGCAACCTGCTCCAAAGCGCGCCGACGCTCGAAGCCATCCGCGCCGGAAAGAGCCTGGACGAAATCAAACAATCCTGGGCCACAGGCCTCGAAGAGTTCCGTCAGCGTCGCGCGAAGTTTCTGCTCTATTAGAAGGCGCCAGCAGCGTTCGGATCCCTCGATACTCCGCCGATGGTGAGAAAACGGCTGTGAATTTTTGAGATTGACCCACGGCGAGCCTGGATTCAGTCATCGAGGCGCGGTGCTAGAAGTTGACACTGATTAGTTGCAAGCGTACTGCTCGGCTGCGTGCGGGCAATGGTCGCGAACATAACAAAAGTGAAATGGATGGCGCTAGGTGCGCTTGTTGCCGTGGCATCATTACTCGCACTTGGGTTCCTTCTGCGCGCGATCGATCCCGATGGGCCGACTCTGAGTAAGCTAAGTAGCCTCAGAAACCACAACCGGTTCGAGTGCGAGGAAATTGTCTCCAGGATTCAACGTAGCCTGAACGAGGGAGGCCCCATGCTTGTGACCCATCAAGGGGTTGCGAGTGCGCGGCAGGTTTGGCGCCCACTCGGTGACGCAGAACACTTGGATTCAAGTTGGTTGTTCGCGTTTGAGGATTCCTCAAAAGCCATTGCCCGAGGAGAGCGAAGCGTTCCGGTGGTCGTAGAGCGAATCGGTAAATATGGAGCTGATGGAGGCGGTTATGTCGGCTTTGCTAACCCGGAGGAGGTGCGCTGGTTTCCCGCCCCTGAACACATCAACATGGTGCAGAAATTTTCAAAATGAGCGTCCCAACTACTTTGAATTCATGACTGAGATGCTTGAAGTTGCCGGCAGAGATACCGGCTGCACATCCGTTCAATTTGCGGACATCGCCATTCACGTCGCTTTTTCGGTGCCACGCCGCACAAAAATATCGTAACTGGTCACATGGCGAACAGCGGAGGCACGTCCAAAGCTCTATTGATGAAAGCCAATAACGCTGCTTTACCCGCCATGCTTACCATCGCCATCGGAAAAGGGTGCTTCGCCATCCTATTCGCAGTCGCGGTGAGCGCCCTTGGTGCGGCGCCCCAAACCGGTGGCCCTGACATCGACCCGGCGCTCACCGAGTTCGTCAAGGGCTTCAAGGGTCGCGGCGCGCTGGAGGATGGTTCCAAGCCGCTTACGCCGGCCGAGACGATCCAACACTTCAAAGTCGCGCCCGGCCTCGAAATGCAGGTCGTCGCGCATGAGCCGACGATCACACAGCCGCTCAACATGCACTTCGACGAGCGCGGCCGGCTGTGGGTGATCCAATACATCCAGTATCCATTCCCGGCCGGATTGAAGGTCGTGAAATACGACCAGTATCTGCGCGCCATCTTCGACAAGGTGCCGCCGCCGCCGCCGCATCACTTCAAGGGCAAGGACCGCGTCACGATCCTCGAAGACAAGGACGGCGATGGCGTGTTCGAGTCGGCGAAGGATTTTCTCAGCGACCTGAACATCGCGCGCAGCGTCGTGACCGGACGCGGCGGCGTGTGGGTCTTGAATCCGCCGTATCTGCTGTTTTATCCGGACAAGAATCGCGACGACATTCCGGACCGCGATCCCGAAGTCGTGCTCAGCGGCTTCGGTCTCGAAGACACACACTCGGGCGCGAGCAGCCTGGCGTGGGGACCCGACGGCTGGCTTTACGGCGCGCACGGCAGCACATGCACGGCGGACATCAAGGGCGTGAAGTTCCTCGGGCAGGCGATCTGGCGTTATCACCCGGAGCGGAAGATTTTTGAAGTGTTCGCCGAGGGCGGCGGCAACACGTTCAGTTTCGAGTTCGACGCGAAAGGGCGCGCGTTCTCCGGCACCAATCACGGCGACACGCGCGGGATGCATTACCCGCAGGGCGGCGCGGGCATTAAAACGTGGGGCAAGCACGGGCCGCTGATGAACCCGTATTCGTTCGGCTGGTTCGAGCACATGGCGCACAAGGGTTTTCAGCCGCGCTTCGCGCAGACGATGTGCATCTACGAAGGTGGCGCGATCGCGCAGATCGAAGGCTATCTCGTCGCGCCGATGTCGCTGATGAACCGCGTCATGGCCAGTAAGATGTCGCGCGACACCTCGACCTATCGTACGGACGACATTGAGCCGCTGGTGATGACGGACGACCGCTGGTTCCGGCCGGTCGATACGAAGGTCGGCCCCGACGGCGCGATCTACATGGCCGACTGGTATGACAGCCGGCTCACGCACGTTGATCCGCGCGACACGTGGGACCGCGAGCATGGGCGCGTGTATCGCCTGCAAGCCACGGGCGCGAAGCCCGTGAAGCCGTTCGATCTCGCGAAGCTCAGCAGCGACGAACTCACGCGCTACTTCACGCATCCGAACAAGTGGTTTCGCCAGACTGCGCTGCGGCTGCTCTACGACCGTCACGACGCGAAGCTGTTGCCGAAGTTGAAGAAGCTCGTCGCGGAGAATACCGGGCAACTCGCGCTCGAAGCCTTCTGGGCGGTGAACGCGTGTGGCGGCTTCAACGACGCTTACGCGCTGCAAACGCTCGATCACAAGGACGAGTTCGTCCGCTACTGGACGGTGCGGTTGCTGGGCGACCGCTACGAGCCGGCGCGTTACAGCAGTTCGACCGAGCAGCCGGCGCCGTTGCCGGCGGCGATTCAAAAGAAGCTGGAAGCACTCGCGCGCACGGAAGCTGAGGCGCAGGTACGCGTGCAACTGGCGAGCACGGCCAAGCGCGTGCCCGGCGTGAACGCGCTGCCCGTCGTGCGCGAGTTGATGTACCGCGCCGAGGACGCGGGCGACAAACACCTCCCACTGCTGGAATGGTGGGCACTCGAAAGCAAGGCCGTGAGCGACCGCGCGCGGTTACTTGAAATGCTGCGCGAGTCGGCGCTGTGGCGCACGCCGGTCTTCAGCAAGTTCATGGTAGCGCGGCTGGGCCAGCGTTACACGGCCGAGCGCACGGAGGAAAATTTCAAGACGGCGGCGCAGTTGCTCGCGATGGCGCCGGGCGCGGAGTTCGTAGATGAACTGGTCAAGGGCATGGAGGCCGGCTTGCAAGGTGACCGCGTGACGAGCGTGCCGGCGGCGCTGTCGAAGCAGGTCGCGGAAGTTTGGGACACGCGTCCGCAGACGCCGACGCTGGTGAGTTTCGCGCTGCGCCTGAATCATCCGCCCGCCGCCGCGGCCGCAGTGAAGCGCCTCGCTGACCCGAAGACTCCCGGTGCAGAACGCAAGGCGCTGATGACGCTTGTGGCCGAGCGGCGCATTGATGCCGCCGTGCCGGTGCTCACCGACTCGCTCAAAAAGGAGAAGGCCGAAAGCGCGCGGCTGGATTTGATCAACGCCCTCGGGCGTTTCAGCACGCCGGAGATCGCCGCGACGTTGCTCGAACTTTATCCCGCGATGACCGCGAAGCTCCGCGCCGCAACGGTGACGGCGTTGAGCAGCCGCGCGGACTGGGCGCGTTCGCTGTTGGAGGAAGTCGATCGCGGCCACATCAAGAAGGAGCAGGTGAGTGTGGGCAACTTGATGGCGATCCAGAAGCTCAGCGATCCGCAAACGGACAAGTTGCTCAAGAAGCATTGGGGCAATCTGAGGCCGACTTCCGAGGAGAAGGAGAAGCTGGTGCAAAACGTGCGCGGTCTGTTGGCGAAGGCGAAAGGCGATCCGACGAAGGGACACGAGCTTTTCAAAACCCTTTGCGCGAATTGCCACACGCTCAACGCCGAGGGCGGCAAGGTCGGCCCCGACCTGACCGGCTACGAGCGCGACAACCTCGACTTCCTGCTGCCTTCGATCATCGACCCGAGCCTCGGCATCCGCGAGGAGTTCACCGCATTCAACCTCACCACGAAGGACGAGCAGACCTTCACCGGATTCATCGCCGAAAACACGCCCAAGTCGGTGACGATCCTCGACGCGAACAGCACCAAGACCACCGTGGCGCGCGAGGACATCAAGAGCCTGGCTGCATCGGCCACTTCGCTGATGCCGGAGGGATTGCTTGAAGCGCTGACGCCCGACCAAGTGCGCGACCTGTTGGCGTATGTGATGAAGAAGTAGGCGGCGGTTTAGTATTGCGACTTTTTCTTCGGCGGCGGATCGGGCGGAAGTTTCTGCTCTGGCAGGAGCGTGATTGTCCTGCCGGATTCCCAAGGAACTTCTCTGCGATTCACCACGAGCGTGCGCGGGAGAAGTTCGATTTCGTGCCCGAAGAAATTCATCGTCACGCCACCGGGGAGATACGTGAGATCGAGGAACACGACCTGGCCAAAAGGAAGATTGGTTTTTGTGACGTCGTCGAAGCGCCAGTGGACTGGCGCGCCGAAGTTGGAGTTGGTTTCGCCGGCAAACGCGAGCTTCACGTCGGAGATTTTCAACGTGGACTCGGTGATCGTGAGCGAAGGCGTGTCGCCGTCGTTCCCGAAGGTGATTTCCCACGCGCCGTGGCGCAGGCGCAGCCAGCGGTCGAGTTGGTAAAAGGCGATGTAGCCGACCAGCGTTGCCACGAAAACCGCCAGGAGTTTGCCGCCGATGTTGTCCCGATTCACGCGCGAGGAAGCTTGGTGAGGCGCATTGGCGTGTCAAGGCGCGCGCGTTGCGCCGGCGGAAAACAAACGCTTGCGGTCAAGTTGGGGCATTTGTAGTTTCTGCGGCCTGCGATGCATCCGTAGCTCAATTGGATAGAGCATCTGACTACGGATCAGAAGGTTGAAAGTTCAACTCTTTCCGGGTGCACCACTTAAGAAAACTCGCGCGGCGTTCGTTCCACCTGAGAACCTATTTCAGATCGACTCGCTTTCC
>DATDFH010000712.1:0-3718 GCA_036522715.1 Verrucomicrobiia bacterium | reverse complement strand
GGCGAAGGTGATCGCCGAACGCGCATGAACGCCGACCGCACATTGCCGTGGGATTGGTTCGCCGGCCGCGTGCCGGAGAATGCGGCGCTGCACGACGAAGCGTATTTGGAAACGACTTACAGCTTTCAGCTTTTCCGGAGCCGCGCCGAGAACGCGGTCAGCATCGGTCGCGGCTCGACGATCTATCTCGGCGTGATGTTCGACCTCGGCCCGCGGGCACGCGTGAGCATTGGCGAGTTCACATTGATGAACGGCACTCGCATCATCTGCGACGCAGAGGTGAGCATCGGCGATTACTGCCTCATCTCGTGGAACACCGTGTTCATGGATACCTACCGCCTGCCGCGGGCCGGCGCCGCGCGCCGGCGCGAGCTGGAGTTGCTGCCGACGCGCACACCGCGCCACGCCGCCGCAGAGACACCCGCGCGCCCCATCCGCATAGAGCGCAACGTCTGGATCGGCTTCGACTCTTGCGTACTGCCCGGTGTCACAATTGGCGAAGGCTCCATCGTCGGCGCGCGTTCCGTCGTAGTCGAAGACGTGCCGCCTTTCACCGTCGTCGTCGGCAACCCCGCGCGCATGATTCGCCGGCTTGACCCCGGAAGCGGCGACGCTTCAACGCTTCAACCTTTCAACGCTTCAACGTCCTGACCATGGAGCCCGCCCCCAAAGGCAAAATCATCCTCTTCGGAATCCTTTTCTGGTACCCGCTGGCCGGCGTCACGTACCAGTTCCTTCATTACCTCATCGGCCTGCGGAAACTCGGCTACGATCCTTACTACATCGAGGATTCGGGCCGGTGGATTTACCACCCGAAGATCAACGAGTTCAGCCCCGACGTGACCGGCAACCTCTCGATGGTCGTCCCGGTGCTCGAAGCGCACGGGTTCGGCGACCGCTGGGCGTTCCGAGGGAATTATCCCGACGGCAAATGCTACGGCATGACCGAGGCGCAGATTCTCCAGCTCTACCGCGACGCCGACGCGTTCCTCAACGTGACGGGCGCGCAGGAGATTCGCGACGAACATCTCGCGATCAAGCGCCGCATCTACGTCGAGTCCGATCCGTTCGCGTCGCAGGTCAAGGTGGCCAAGGGCGACGAGGGCATGATCAAGATGCTCGCGCAACACGACACGCACTTCAGTTTCGGCGAAAACCTTGGCGCACCGGACTGCGACGTGCCCATCGAAAAGTTCCGCTGGCTCCCGACGCGCCAACCGGTGGCGGTCGAACTGTGGAACAACGGCGCTCCAACCGGTGGCCCGACCTACACCACGATCACGACGTGGCACAACAAGAACAAGAACCTCGAGTGGCGCGGCGACACGTGGTACTGGACTAAGGACCGCGAGTTCGAGCGCTTCCTCGATTTACCAAAGCGCCGGCCCAATGTCGGCTTCGAACTGGCGACCAGCGTGTCCGAGGATGTGCAACGGCTCCTGCGCGACCACGGTTTCCGGCAGCAGGGTTCGATTGAAATCTCGCGCGACGCCGACCTCTACCGCAAATACATCCAGGACTCGCGCGGCGAATTCACCGTGGCGCGCGACCAATACGTGCGTCCGAACACCGGCTGGTTCAGCGACCGCACCGCGTGCTATCTCGGCGCCGGCCGGCCGGTGATCACGCAGGAAACCGGCTTCAGCAAGTTCATCCCGAGCGGCCGCGGCCTCTTCGGTTTCAAAACGATGGATGACATCCTTCGCGCGGTGGACGCTATCGAAAGCGATTACCCCGGTCATTGCCGCGCCGCGCGCGACCTCGCCGCGGAATATTTCGCCGCCGAGAAAGTCGTCGGCAGCCTGATGGAAAGGGCGGGCTTGTGACGATCATCGTCGCCGGCACCATCGGTCGCTCGGGCCTCGGCGGGCAGGCTTGGGCGACGATGCAGTATCTGCTCGGCCTGCGCGCGCTCGGGCACGACGTTTATTATCTCGAAGACTGCGGGCGCTCGTCGTGGGTCTTCATCTGGGAGAAGGAGGACTGGACGCATGAGCTGGATTATCCGGCCGCGTATGTGAAGGCGTGCCTCGAACCGTTCGGCTTTGGCGACCGCTGGATTTACCGCGACAACTATCGCTCGCTCGGAATGCCGTTGGAAAAGTTTCTCGAACTCTGCGCAAGCGCGGACCTGCTGATCCTGCGCGCCGTGCCGTTCTGGAACTGGCGCAAGGAATACGAAGGCCCGCGCCGCCGCGCGTTCATCGATGTCGATCCGGGCTTCACGCAAATCACGCTGGCCAACGGCGATCAGGGCTGGATCGACGGCATCGCGCGCGCGGAGCGGCGTTTCACCTTGGGTCAGCGCATCGGCGCGCCGGATTGCCCGATTCCGCAAACCGGCGGGCCGTGGCTCAAGACCTTGCCGCCGGTGTTCCTGCCCGAGTGGCCGATAGCGGGCGGCGATGCGACGCACTTCACTTCGGTGATGCGCTGGCAGGGATTCAAGGAAGTGAGTTACGCGGGCGTCTCGTATGGCCAGCGCGACAAGGCCTTCACGGAATTCCTCGAACTGCCGCGCCGCACGCCGCAGAAATTTCGCATCGCGCAAATGGGACTCAAACCGGAAGTGCTGCAAAGCCACGGCTGGGAAGTCGAGCCGGGCGAAATCATCTCGCGCACGCCCGAGTCGTACCGCCAATTCATCCAGCAATCGCGCGCCGAGTTCAGTGTGCCGAAGGACGGCTACGTGGCGATGCGTAGCGGCTGGTTCAGCGACCGCAGCGTGTGTTATCTCGCCTCGGGTCGCCCCGTGTTGATTGAGGACACGGGGTTGAACGACCGGCTTCCGGCGGGTGAAGGCTTGCTCACGTTTCGCGACGCGTCGTCGGCACTCGCGGAAATCGAAGCCATCAACGCCGACTACGTGCGGCATCGCAACGCCGCGCGGCGCTTGGCGGAAACCGTGTTCGCCACGGAAAAAGTTTTGCCCGCGCTGCTTGAAGCGGCGATGAACTGACATGCGCATCGCCCAGGTTTCCACGGTCTCCGCCCCGGTGCGTCGCGAAAGCGGCGGAAGCGTCGAGGCGATGGTCTGGTTGCTCACGCGCGAACTCGTGAAGCTCGGCCACGAAGTCACGGTGTTCGGCATCGCCGGCTCGCAGGTGGACGGCGAGTTGGTCACGACACTGCCCGGGCCGTACGGTGCGCCCGATTCGATGGACGACTGGCAGCTCTGCGAGTGGGTGAACCTCTGTCGCGCCGTCGAGCAGTCGGGCCGCTTCGACGTGTTGCACACGCACGCGTATCTCTGGGGCCTGCCGCTTCAACCCCTCTCCCGCGCGCCGGTGGTCCACACGTTGCACATCGTGCCCGACGACAATCACGCGCGGCTCTGGACCATGGCTGACTCCGCGTGCGTGACGGCGATCTCGCGGCATCAATGGAGCACCTATCCGCAGCTTCAGCCCGCGGCGGTGATTCCGCACGGCGTGGATGTTTCGCAGTTCACGTTCCGTGAGAAGCCTGAGGACTACGTCTGCTACCTTGGCCGCTTCACTTCGGGCAAAGGCCCGCGCCAGGCGATCGCCATCGCGCGCGAACTCGAACTGCGCCTTGTGATGGCCGGGCCATCGAATCCGTATTTCCACGAGCACATCCAACCGCAGATCGATGGCCGCTCCGTCGAATACGTCGGCCCGGTGAACAGTGAGCAACGCAACAAGCTGCTCGGCGGAGCGCGCGCGCTGATTTACCCGATCCAGTACCCCGAAGCGTT
>DATDFH010000711.1:0-5279 GCA_036522715.1 Verrucomicrobiia bacterium | reverse complement strand
ACGGGTGAAACGTGTCCGAGCCGCTGTGCATCGCGCAGAAACCGTGACCCGCCTCGACCCACTTGATGAACGCGTCCCGGTCCGGCAGCGGCAGTTCACCAGTGGTGTTGGCGAAAATCACGGCGTCATAATTTTTCAGCGCCGCTGGCGACATCTTCTCGGCCAGCACGCGCTTCTGTTCCTCGGCGTACTTGGCCAGCGCAGCGTTGCTCTCCGCCTCGACGGCTTTGTATTTCGCCATGTCGGCGTCGAAGCGCTTCTTGTTCGCTTCATCCTTCTTCGCGTCGCCGGTGGGTTTCGGAGGGTTGGGCTTGCGCATCACGTTGGGCGGCGTCACACGCGCGTAGTCCACCATGAACGCTCCGCTCTTCTCGCCCAACTCCGCGATGATCTTCTCCGCGGTCTCGATGGAGCTGTGGCGGAAACCGGTGGTCGTGGTGACGACGAGGACTTTCTTGGCTGCGGCGAGCGCCGGCGCGACCGCAAACGCGGCGAGGGCGATGATGAGGACGGAACGAATGAACTGGGTTTTCATGTGTTGTGCAAAACGATGCTGCTCAGACTGCGACCGGCGCGCAAGCATTCACGATCAACGCCCGAACTCCAGGTAGCCGAAACGCGACGGCTGATGGAACCCCGGCAGGCGCGTCGGCGACCACGCAAGCTGCTGCTCGGGATTGTTCGCGCCGCGAGAGAATCGGTAAAAGTTCCCGCGCCAGACCGTGCCCGGCTTTGGCGCACCCAGGCCGAGATCGGAGAACGGCACCGTGACCTCGACGGTCCACCTTCGGTCCACGTCCGCGCTGTTACCCACCGTGCCGTCCACATGCACCGCGCTGCGCATTCCCTTCGCGGTGTAGCTCCAGTCGCCGGTGAATTTTTGCGAGACGCCGTCGGGGGCGAGTTGATTATGAATGATTGCGTCGAACACGCCGCCGAGCGGATTCCATTGCAGCTCGAAGTATTGCTCCAACTTGTCGGGCGTGACGAAGAACTCCACGACCTCCTCGTTCCAGAACATGCTGTCGCGATTCGTGAGCGTGGCCTGGATGTCGCGGTCGGTGCAGACCCAGCCGAGGTGCAACGCAATGTCGTCATACCATAGCCGGACTTCGGTGGCCTCCGAGTCACGACCCTCGCCGCGATTCGGAAAAAACGGCTGGAGCACCGCCGCGCGCCGCCACACCGGGTCGTCGAGCCGGCCGTCGAGTTTCACTTCGCCGGAAAGTTTCGGGATGACGGCCCGGCGTGGTTCGAGGGGAGCCGTCCCGAGCTCCGTCGAATGCGGGGTAGAACACCCGATAATCAGCAGCAAGGGAACGAACGCTGCAAGCGCAGTTGATTTCACGGCGGCGCGGAATCAAGCCGCTATCTTCCGATACGCCACACCCTCGTTGAGGGTCGGGTTCTCGGGACGGCCTTTGTAGTTGTAGGTGATCTTGAGGCTGTCCATACCCATCAACCACATGATCGTCGCGTGCAGGTCGTGCACGTGCAGGCGGTCTTCGACGGCGTGGAGGCCGAATTCGTCGGTCGCGCCGATGGTCTGGCCGCCTTTCACGCCGCCGCCGGCCATCCACATCGTGAAGCCGGTCGGGTTGTGGTCACGACCGTCGCCTTTTTCGCTCATCGGCGTGCGGCCGAATTCACCGCCCCACACGACGAGGGTCTCGTCGAGCAGGCCGCGGGATTTCAAATCGCGCAACAGGCCGGCGACGGGCTTGTCCATCGCGCGGCAGAGGTTCGAGTGGTTCGATTCGATCTTGGTGTGTGCGTCCCACTTGCTGCCGGCGCCGTGATAGACCTGCACGAAGCGCGTGCCGCGCTCGACCATGCGGCGCGCGAGGAGGCACAGGCGTCCCATCGTCGCGGTGTCCTTCTGGTCCATGCCATAAATCTTCTTCGTCGCCTCGGATTCGTCGGCGATGTCCACGGCGCCGGGCGCCTCGGCCTGCATGCGGAAGGCGAGTTCGTAACTGGCGATGCGCGCTTCGAGTTCGGTCTGGTCGGGATGCGCGTCGGCATAACCGCGATTCATTGCGTTGAGGAAATCGAGCTTGCCGCGTTGCTGCGAGGCCGTGACGCCCTCGGGTGTGTTGAGGTTCGGAATCGGCTCGTTGCCGCCCTGGATGCGGATGCCCTGGTAGAGCGCGGGCATGAAGCCGGCGCTCCAATTGCGCGGGCCATTGGTCACCTGCGACTGGCTGTCCTGCATGACGACGAACGCCGGCAGGTCGGTGTTCTCGGTGCCGAGCCCGTAGCTGACCCACGCGCCGAGCGACGGCCGTCCGCCGAGGATCGAGCCGGTGTTCATCTGGCAGACGCCGGCGGAGTGATTGATGCCATCGGCGACGCACGAGCGGATCACGGCGAGTTCATCAGCCATGCCCGCGGTGTGCGGGAGCCAGTCGGAAACCCACAGGCCGCTCTGGCCATACTGCTTCCACTCGCGCTTGTCGGCGAGGATCGGCGAATTCACCTCGCCCATCGCGGTGATGAGGCCCTTGGTGAAACTCTGCGGCAACGGTTCGCCCGCGAACTTCCGCAAGTTCGGTTTCGGATCAAACAAATCCATCTGGCTCGGCCCGCCTTCCATGAAAAGGAAGATCACTGACTTCGCGCGCTGAAGAAATTGCGGGCGCTTCGGATTCAGCGGCGAATTGACGGGCGTCTTGCTGGCGAACGCGTTTTGCTGGCCAAGCAAGTGCGCGAGCGCCAGCGAGCCAAAGCCCGCGCCCGTCTTCGCGAGGAACTCGCGGCGGTTGTGAGCGGTGTCGAACTTGAAGCAGCGGGGATCGAAATTTGTTTTCATGGCAGCGCGTTCGGTTATTCGACGTAGAGGAATTCGTTCGAGTTCAGCAGCACGTGGCAGAAGTCCTGGAGCGCGGCCTTGCGCGTGTCCACCTTGGTCTTCGAAAACGTCCCGGTCGGCTTGATGTCGAGGCCGTGGCCGGTCGAGTCGCGGAAGACGTCGGGCTTCGCCTCGAACTGCCAGTAGCCGATCGTGTGCTTGTTCATGCCTTCGTTGGTGAAGAGCAACTGGTCCACACCGAGCGCGGCGTCGGAGAGCCGCACGTCGTCCACGAGACCCTCGAAGCCGCCGCCCTTCTTGGTGCTGCGACCGCCGATGGTGAAGGACTCATTATTCTCGAAACCACCGACGACCTTGTGCGGCAGCTTCGCGATGAGCAGTTGCTCATCGTCGTTCGACAGATCCTTCACGAAGAACGTCGCTTCGCCCGGCTGACCGTCGCGCGCGAGCTTGACTGACACGGCAAGGAAATAGGGCTTGTTCAGCTGGATGTTCTGGTCGGAGAACAATGCCTCCTCGCCGAACGTGCCGTCGAGTTTCTTGCCGTAGATTTGCAGCACGAGCGTTTGTGGTTTGCGTCGCGACTTCTTGCCGGTGACGCCGAAGCCCCAGCCCGGCTTCTTGCTGCCGTCCCATTTCGCGGCCACGGTACGCACGCCGGCGCTCTCGTCCACCGAGCGGAGCAGCACGTAGGATTCGATGGTGAAATCGCCGCCGGGCAATGACTCGTTGTTCGGCACCTCGAAGCGCGACTGCGCTCCGTCGAGTGTCATGATAGCCGCCTGACCGTCGCGATAGGGAATCTTGTCGAACAGGAACGCGGCCTTAGCCGAACCGGCGCGCTCGGCATCGATGCGCTGCGGTTGTTCGCGGAGAAACTTCAGCGAGGCTTCAATCTCCGCCGGCTTCGGGGCGCGGCCGTAGCTGAGTTGATACGCGCGCTCGACGAGCTTCGCGTCGTCCATCGAGGCGTCCTTTTCCAATCGGCCGGCGAGCGCCTTCGCGCGCTGGAGCATGAACTGGCTGTTGATGAGCAGCAGCGACTGCACGGGTGTCGTGGTCGTGTCGCGGCTGGAAGCGCTGTTGAACCAGAACGGCGCGTCGAACACGTCGATGAACGGGTCGCGCGTGTTGCGCATGATTTTGCAATAGATGCTGCGGCGGGGCTCGCTGAAATTCGCGCCCGGGCCGCCGGCCTTGAGATCGAGTTCGCCGGTGACGGAGTAAACCGCGTCGCGAATCTGCTCCGCTTCGAGCCGGCGGGTGTTGCTGCGCCAGTAGAGGCGGTTCTCGGGATCCTTGAGGCGCGCGGCCTGCGCGGCGGGATGATTCACCGACTGCCGATACGTCGCCGACATGAGGATGAGCTTGTGCAGTTTCTTGAAGCTCCAGCCGTCCGCGACGAATCGCGACGCGAGCCAGTCGAGCAACTCGGGATGCGACGGCTTCTCGCCGAGCTTTCCGAAATCACTCGCGTTGGCGGCAAGACCGCGACCGAAATGATCCTGCCAGACGCGATTGACGATCACGCGCGCGGTGAGCGGGTTCTCCGGCTGCGTGAGCCACTCCGCCAGCGCGGTGCGGCGGCCGGTGGAATTTGGCGCGGTAGGCACGGGCTTGATGACGGCGGGCTTATCATCGAGCACGGTGAGGAAGCCCGGCTCAATCGGGTCGTTGCCCTTCTTCGGAATCGTCACGGTTGCGGCCTTGGGACCGAGATCGGTCGCGGCGAGCGCGATCGGGAGCGGCTCGGGCTTTTGCTTGTCGAACTCGGCGAGCTTCTTCTTCAGCGCGAGATATTTTTCCTTCTCCTCGCCTTTGAGGCGCGTATCGAGGCGGACGTATTCGTAGGTGACCTGGCGATAGGCCAGCTCGGCGACCTGATGTTCATAAGGGGTGCGTTCGGCAACGGGCTTGCGCATCATGGCCTGCACTTCGGCGGGGAATTTCTCGGTGGCCTGCCGATCGGCCGTCTTCATGTGCTTGGCCTCGATGTCGGAAATTTGTTTGCGGATGGACGCGGTCTTTTCCTCCCACGCCGCCGCGCGCTTCGCGTAATCCTCGCGCTGCTGCTTCGTGGCCGCAGTGACCTGCTCGTGCGGCATCAACGCCGCGAAGAATCCCTGGAGACGGTAGTAATCCTTCTGGAGAATCGGATCGAACTTGTGGTCGTGGCAGCGGGCGCATTGGAAGCCCATGCCGAAGAACACATCACCGGTCGTGTCGGTGAGATCGATCATAATGTTCTTCCACTGACCTTCGGCGTCGCGGTTGTTGTATTCGTAAATCCAGTGGCAGAGGTAGCCCGTCGCGATCGTCGCCTCAGGGTTGTCGGGATAAAGTTCGTCGCCCGCGAGTTGTTCCTTCACGAAACGATCGTAGGGCTTGTCGTTGTTGAAGGCGTTGGCGACGTAATCGCGGTAGCGCCACGAGTGCGGCCGGTAGGAATCCAGCCGGTAACCATCCG
>DATDFH010000710.1:0-19458 GCA_036522715.1 Verrucomicrobiia bacterium | reverse complement strand
GCTCTGGTGGGGGCATCGGATTCCGGTGTGGACCAAGGAAATGGTGAACCCGAAGATGTACGAGGCCGCTAAAGTCGGGAAACAAGCTGAGGATTTCTTGAAGCAGTTAATTCGCGGTGACGCTGGCGAGCTAGGAGCATGTAGCGTCGAAGCTTTGCCGGAATTGAATCGCGTGAGAGTTGTTGTAGCAACCTTTAGCGAAGAAGATGCGAAGTTTTATGAAGGACTCGGCTTCACGCAAGACCCCGACGTGCTCGACACCTGGTTCAGTTCCTGGCTCTGGCCGTTTGCCACGATGGGCTGGCCGGAGCAGACCGAGACGTTGAAGAAGTTTTATCCGACCACCGACCTCGTCACCGGGCCGGACATCATTTTCTTCTGGGTCGCGCGCATGATCATGGCGGGCTACGAGTTCATGGGCGAGCTGCCGTTCCGCAACGTCTATTTCACCGGCATCATCCGCGACAAGCAGGGCCGCAAGATGTCGAAGCAACTCGGCAATTCACCCGACCCACTGGAACTCATCGCCAGATACGGCGCGGATGCCCTGCGTTTCGGCACGATGCGTAGCGCGCCGCTCGGCCAGGACGTGCTCTTCGACGAGAAGGACGTGGAACTGGGCCGCAACTTCTGCAACAAGCTCTGGAATGCCTGCCGCTTCCGCCAGATGCAAGGCGGCGGTGGCAGTGCCACTTCCGAAATTCAGGGCGAGATCAACCCCGCGCTGCTCACCAGCGACGACCAGTGGATTCTCCTGCGCCTGGACCAGGCCATCCGGGAAATTGACACCGCGTTCGCTGGCTACCGCTTCAACGAGATCACGCAGACGCTCTACCGGTTTTTCTGGAGCGAGTATTGCGACTGGTATGTCGAGGCGAGCAAGGCCGCGTTCTTCGGCGCCGACGAGGCGCGCAAGGCGAACACACTCGCCGTCATCGACTTCGTCCTCTCGCACCTGCTGCGCATCTTCCATCCGTTGCTGCCGTTCATCACCGAGGAACTGTGGCACGGGATGGGTTACTCGGCGGACATGCCCGAGGATCAAGGCGGCAAGACGATCATGGTCGCCCGCTGGCCGCGGCCGTTGAGCGACGACGAGAAGCAAGCGTGGGGCCTCGACGAAACCGCGGAGAAACTCGCCAACGCGAAATACGAACTGGTCACGCTGGGCCGCAACCTCAAGACGCAGTTCAACATCGCCTCAAGCAAGAAGGTGAAGTTCGTCCTCAAGCCCGCCGGCGATCTCGCGCCCACCGAGGCTGAGGTCATCAAGCTCTTGCTCAATGCCGAGTCGCTTGAACTCAACGCGGCCTACGTGCCGAAGAAAGGGACGCCTGCTGCGCTCACAAAACTCGGCGAGTTGTATCTACCGCTCGAAGGCGTGATAGACGTGGAGGCCGAGCACGCGCGGCTGACAAAGGAACTGGCGAAGATTCAGGCCGAGATCGAAAAGGTGGAGCAAAAGCTCGCCAACCCGAACTTCACGCAGAAGGTTCCGCCGAGTGTGCTCGAAGAACACAAACAGCGTCTCGCGGATTGGAAGGCGAAGCACGCGCAGATCAAGGCGGCGCTGGACATGTTGGGCTGACGGGGTGGGCCTTGAGGCCGCGCTCTAATCACAGCTTCACCGTCCGCCTCAACTTCGCGCTGCGCACGGCGGCATCGACGATCTCCTGGCCGATGCGACTGATGGGCAGGCTCACCGGGCCTTCGAGTTTCTTCCCGCGATCGAGGCAGTGGAGGAGGCATTGCACCGGGTTTTGGTTCGGCGCGGGCAGGGCGGGCGCGGCGATACGGTGCGGTTGCGGCTTCTTGCGCGTCTGCACGGTCACGAACTCGTCGTAGTCGTACGCGCTGATCGTGCCGTCGGTGCCTGCGATGACGAAGCCACACTTGGGCTGCGGCTGGAGCGTCCACGGATCGGTGAACGTGCCCCAGCGCGTCTCGAACTTCGAGAGGCCATGTGCATAGCGCGCGACGACGACACTGTGCTCATCCACTTCGAGGCCTTTCGGCTCGTCCACCGTGGCGGTGACTTCGAGCGGGCGGCGTCCGCCCTGGAACCATGTGCCGAGCGTTGTGCCATAGCCGAGGTAATCGAGCAGCGAACCGCCGCCGCGCGCCTTCTGGTAAAACCACGAGTGCGGTTTCTCCTTCGCGACCTGCGCGGGCGTCTTTAGGTCCTTGTCGGCACCGTGCCACAGCGGGCCGCGGTTACCACCGAAATACCAGACGTTGAGCACCTCGCCGATCACTCCGCGCGCGATCAACTCGTGCGCCTTTTGCATCGAGCGCGCCCATTGGAGCGGCCAGTTGATCATGAGTGTCCGCCCGCGCGGCATCGCGGCGATCATCACGTCGGCTTCCTTGAGCGACGCGGCGAAGGGTTTCTCGACCATGATGTGCGGACCGAACGGCACGACCTTCTTCACCCACTCGCCATGCTTCGAAGCGGCGGGACAAAGGATCACCACGTCGGGTCGCGTCTTCTCCAGGCACTCGCGGTAGTCGGTGAACGCCTGCTCGCGCGCGACGAGTCCCTTGCGGATCGCTTCCTCCATCCGCGTCGGCTGCTCATCGCTGATGCCGACAATCCTGGCCTGCGGATGCTCGTGGGCGTAGCGGAGCAGGTCGCCCATGTGGAAATGGTCGAAGTTGATGCCGGCGATTTTCCAGGTGCGCGCTTTCATGGTGTGACGGTGAAGGCTGGCTGGAGTCGTCGCGGCTGCGAAGCAAAAAGTTCACTCGCCGTCCCGGCGACTCCCCGCTCGACTCGCGTCGCGCGCCGCCACTAAGCTCCGGCCCGCGTGGAACACGGGCTGGTCAATGACATCGCGGTGTGCATCGTCGTGGCGTGGCTCCTCGCCGTGGCGGCGCAGCTCCTGCGACAACCGCTCATTCTCGCCTACCTGATAGCGGGCTTCGTCATCGGCGAACACGGGTTGCAATGGGTCAACGACCACAAATCCGTCGAGACGATCTCCAGCCTCGGGCTGATCCTGTTGTTGTTCATGATCGGTTTGGAGATCGACCTGAAGAAGATGCTCAACGTCGGGCAGGTGGTCGCGGTTACCGCGGCGACGCAGATTGTTGGCGGCTGCGTGCTCGGCTTTGGCTTCTTCCTGCTGGTGGGAATGGCCGGCGGCTGGCTCGACGCGCTGTACCTCGCGGTGGCGGCCGTGCTCAGTTCCACGGTCATCATCGTCAAGATTCTGTACGACAAGCGCGAGTTGGACACTTTGCCCGGACGCATCACGCTTGGCGTTCTGGTGGTGCAGGACCTGTTTGCAATCCTGTTCCTGGCCGTCCAGCCGAATCTGGACAATCCGGCCTTTGGGCCGATGTGCGCGGCATTGGGCAAGGTGGTGCTGCTGGTCGCCGCCGCGTTCGGGGCGAGCCGCTTCGGGCTGCCGTTCCTGTTCCGCTCGGTGGCACGGTTGCCGGAGCTGGTGCTGGTTGGGGCGCTGGCGTGGTGCTTCGCGCTGGCCGGGCTGGCGAGTTTTCTCGGCCTCTCGCGGGAGATGGGGGCGCTGGTAGCGGGCGTGGCGATTTCGACGTTTCCTTACACGCTGGACGTGGTGGCCCGGGCGACGAGCCTGCGGGACTTTTTTGTCACGCTGTTCTTTGTGGCGTTGGGTATGACGATTCCGCTACCGACGTGGGATGCTCTGGGCTGGATGCTGGCGGTCGCTGTGTTCGTCGTCGGCAGCCGGCTGCTCACGGTTTTCCCACCGCTGTTTTGGATGCGCTACGGCCATCGCGCGAGCCTGTTGACGGCGGTGAACCTCTGCCAGATCAGCGAGTTGTCGCTGGTGATCCTCACGCTGGGCGAGAAGTTCGGCCACGTACGGCACGAACTGGTCGGCGTGGCGGCGTTCGCCTTCGCCTTCCTCGCGGTGGACGCGACGTATGCCATCGCGCAGAGCAACGTCATCCTTCGCAAAACCAGCCCGTGGCTGACACGACTCGGTCTGCGGGATCTTGATCAACGAGGTGAGGAAATGGCGCACGGCGAACGGCCGCGGCGGGTGTTCCTGCTCGGCTTTTCCTGGACGGCGAGTTCGTTGTTGGAGGAGATCACGCGGCGCGATCCGGCGCTGCTGGAAGAGTTGGTGATCGTGGATTTCAATCCGCAGGTCTATGAACGGTTGCGGGCGCGCGGCGTGCGGGTGGTGTATGGCGACATTACTCAACGCGACACCCTGCTGCACGCGGGCATCGCCGCCGCGCAGGTCATTGTCTGTTCGCTGCCGAACACTGTGCTCAAGGGAGCAACGAACTTGAAACTGCTCCAGCAGCTTCGCGAACTGAATCGGGCGGCGCAGATCATTGTCCACGCCGAACTGCTGACGGACATCCCGGCGCTCTACGCGGCGGGGGCGAGCTTCGTAAGTGTCCCGCGATTGGAGGAGGCGCGCGAGTTGTACGCCGCCATCGAAGCCGCCCGGAAAGACCTCCTCGGCCAGATGCGGCAGGAAGTCGATGATGAACTCGAAGACCGCCGCGAGGTGATTCCCTGAGTGTCGGTTTCAAGTTTCAACCTGCCGGTTTTCAGGCAGACTCCGCGCGCATGAATTTGTCCGGCAAAAGACGAGCGTTGAGGGCCGCCGTGACCGCTGCGCGCGCGGCGGGCGCGGTGATGCGGCAAAACCTGCGCGAAGAAAAGGTCATCAACGAGGCGCACCAGTTCGACATCAAGCTGGAACTGGACGTGCGCTGCCAGCGGTTGATCGAGCGGACGCTGCGGCGCGCGCTCCCGGAAATTCCGGTGCTTGGCGAGGAGGGCGACTCGGGCGACGTGGAGTCCCGGCTGCGCTGGGTGGTGGACCCGATCGACGGCACGGTGAATTTCACTTACGGCATTCCGCACTGTTGCGTATCGATTGCGTTGCAAGTGCGGAGCGCGGAGTGCGGAGTGCGGAATGTCCGGAAGTCGAAGGCATGGCGCGGGCATCCGGACGCAGAATACGAAACCGTCGTTGGCGTCGTCTATGATCCGTTCTGTGACGAATTGTGGACGGCGATCCGTGGACAAAAGGCGTTGTTGAACGGGACAGCGATCCGCGTCACCCGGCACACGCGGCTTGAGGAGGCGATCATTTCGATGGGCTTCGCGAAGAATCCGGCGACGTTGCGCGTTGGGCTGCCGACCTTCAACCGCCTCATCCGCCGCGTGCGCAAGATGCGGATGATGGGCGCGGCGGCGCTGGGCATGACCTACGTGGCGAGCGGGCGATTCGACGCCTACCTCGAATACGGCATCAAGCTGTGGGACATCGCGGCGGGCGGGTTGATTCTGGAATGCGCCGGGGGCGAGTTCTGGCACGAGCCAGCCGGGCCGGGGCACACCTTCCAACTCAAGGCCAACAACGGCCGGCTGCGCAAGGCCATCGAGCGGGCGGCTTAAAGATTGAAATCGGACGGTCCTCGGGCATGATAGGCTGCATGAGATTCGTCTCGTTGCTTAGCCTGGTCCTGTTCGTCGCTTCTTCAAATGCCGCGAGGGCAATCACCGCGGCGACCAAGCTTCGGGCGACCATACTCACGCCGTCGTCGCTCAATCTGTCGTGGCAGGACAATTCGACGGATGAGACGGGATACCTCGCCTATGTGCAACGCCTTCCTAGTTTGAATCAATGGCCCTACCCATTGACAAACGCTCCGGCAAACACGACCAATCTGCTCTGCGAGGCCTACTACAACAACATCACGGGTACAAATTTGACCTTGGGACCAGGTTCGACCAACAAGATCATTGTCCAGGTCCTCGGCGCTTCCGGGCACGTGGACTCGACCAACATCACGGTGGTGATGCCCGCGTTGAACGCGCCGGGCAACCTCACCGCCTCCATCCTCAACCCGACGACGGTCAACCTTTCGTGGAAGGACAACTCGACCAACGAAACCTACTTTGTGGTCTATTACCGTGTCGGCACAAACGGAGGGTTCACCATCTACGACTTCAACGGCTTCAACGAAGGCGTGCTCCTGCCCAACACCACGAATTTCATCGCTCGCTCGCTCGCTCCGGCGACGATGTACCAGTTCGCGGTCGAAAATTACTTTGATCAGGCCAACCGCGCGGATTCGTCGGTCATCACGGTCACCACGCCAACATTCATCGCGCCGTCAAACCTGACCGCCACGGTGATGAGTCCCGCCTCGGTCAAGCTGACCTGGAAGGACAACTCGACGAACGAAGCCAGCTTCCTGGTGAATTCATGGCGCCAGAACGTTTCCTCCGTCAATGGCGACGGCTCGCCGGTTTTCTCCGCCTTCCCTGGCGGGAGCCTCGCGCTAAACAGCACGAACTTTACCGCGACGGGCCTGGCGCCGGGAGACACGTACAAGTTCATGGTTCAGACCATCGTGGGCACCAACATCAGCGCCAGCACCAACTCGGCCACTGTGATGGTGACTCTTCCCGGACCCAGCAGCCGTGTGTTTCACCCGGCCGTGGTGGGGCAGGCAATTGCCCCGTACACAGTGACGGCGACGGAGAGCAGCGGCACGGCCGACAGCATCGGCGTGAGCGGGCTTCCGCCGGGGCTTGTTTTCGACGCCGGTTCCAGCCAGGTCAACGGCGTGCCCACGCAGGGCGGCGTTTTCACCGCCACGATGACGACGCACTACGCGACGTGGGGCAACATAAACAAGACGCTTATATTCCGGGTGATTTACCCGCCGGGAGCGCCGGCGGCGTCCGCCCCAATACCCAAGCAGACGGTGAACACCAACGGAGCGATCGTGTCCGTGGCGCTCAACAGTTTCTTCACCGACCCCGACACGGAGAAGGCCGTGCGCTTTGTCACCACCAAAGGGACCTTCGACGTTGCGCTCTACGCCACCGCCACGCCGCAGACGGTTTCCAACTTCCTCAACTACATGAACCGTGGCGACTACAACGACACGGTTGTCCATCGCGCGCCGTTCAACTTTGTCGTCCAAGGCGGCGGTTACCGGACCAATGATTTGGGGTTCTTGAAAATTCCCACCGATCCCAGCCCGACCAATGAGCCGGGCGTCCAGCAAATCCGCGGCACCATCGCGATGGCCAAGCTGGGCGGTCAGCCGAGCAGCGCCACCGACGAATGGTTCTTCAACTTTGGCGACAACTCCTCCATCCTCGATGACCAAAGCGGCGGCTTTACCGCCTTCGGCCGGATCATCGGCGGCGGCACCGGTGTCATCGACGAGATCAACAACCTCCCCCGCCAGAACTACACCGTGGTCGAGACCATCGGCACCAACGTGTTCGCCAACAATTTCGACAACGTGCCGGTGGACGATTTCTCCGCCCCGCCGGAGATTGACCTCACCAAGCTGGTGTACGTGCAGTCCGTGACTCCGATCACGCCGCTCACCTACTCCATTGGGGGCAACACGGCGCCCGCATTGATCAACGCGTCGATCAACGGAGGCAACCTCATGGTGAACACCGGCGGTCATCTCGGCGGCGCGGCCACGTTGACGATCACGGCGACCGACCTTGACGGCAACAACGGCTCGCAGAGTGTCGTCGTGGAGATCAACACGGAGTACTCGGCGTGGTTGAATCAATTCTCCCTCACCAACGCCAGTTCATTGCCCGCGGCCGATCCCGACGGCGACGGTGTGATCAACGCCGTCGAGTTCGCGTTGGGCGGCAATCCGAACTCCGCCGATGCCGCGAGCACGCGGCCGACGAATTCGATCGTCACAGTTTCCACGCAGCAGTTTCTCGCGTTGACCTTCAAGATGCGCACCAACCTCAGCGGCGCAACGGTGCTCTTGCGTGGCAACTCACAACTCGCGACCAACGGCTGGACGAACGTGTGGACCAGCGCCGGCCTCGGCGCCTCCAATGTGGTATCGCAGACCAGCCAGGGTGCCTACTGGCTGATGACCGTCCGCGACGCGGTGCCAATTTCCACCGGCGGATCGCAGCGGTTCCTCAACCTGCAAGTCCAGACCCCGCCGTGAGCGGACGGCGCTGGCGGTTGATCTGATCCGGGTTGGCCCGCATGAATGCCGTGCAATTCTTCCCGCTGCTGTTGAGTGGATGCCTTGCGGTCACAACGGGCTTCGCCGGTTCCGTGGTGCAGTTCAACGTGCCCGGCTACGGACAGTTTCAACTGGAACTCTTTGATCGCGAGAAGCCGGTGGCGGTCGGCAACTTTCTCCACGCGATCACCAACGGACTTTACTCGAACCACTTCTTCCATCGCTGCGATCCGGCCGGGGCGTTGCACGGCGGGTCGTACTGGGTGACCAACCGGTTCGTTGGCAGCCCGGCGCTGTCGGCGATCGTCGGCGCACCGGCGCTCACGAACGATCCGCCCGGCTCGCCGGTCACGAGCAATTTTTTCGGCACGCTCTCCGCCGTTTGCACCAATGCCGTCGGCGGCCAGTGGCCGTTTGAGTGGTGTCTGAACCTGGGCGACGGTCCCGCGCCCGGCAGCGGCGCGGTCTTCGGCCGGCTTCTCAGCGGCGCCTCCGTACTGCAACAGTTCCGGCTCTTCAGCGTCACGAACACGACGACCAACCTGCTCCGTTCCAGTCCGCCGACCATTCCCGTTGATGACCTGCCGGTGAGCTTCGACAAGCTGCCATTTCGGAGGACCAACACGGTTTTCAGCAATCTTGTCTTTGCGGACATCCAGCTTCTCGGCGCTGGCGTGCGGCTCGACGTGCAGCCAGGCACGAACGGTCAGCGGGTCATTCGCTGGAACAGCTTCAGCAACCGCCCCAACGTGCTCGAGTTCACCTCCGCCCTGCCGGCCACGAACTGGCAGCCCGCGCTCACGACGATCGGAATGGGGACGGAGATTCAGTTCGTGGACACCAACACGGCCGCGATGCGGCACTACCGGGTGCGGGTGGATTTTTGAACCACAAGGAACGGCGACGTGAGCGCCGCCGCTCCAACTTGCGTCCCTACGCCTCGATCTTAAAGCCCTTGATCTTGTTGTAGAGCGTTTGGCGGCCGATGCCCAGGCGGCGGGCGGTTTCGAGTTTGTTGCCGCCGGTTTCCTTGAGCATCTGCACGATTGCGTTGCGCTCCATGCCTTCCATCAACGTGAAGCTCGTGTCGAAGGTCTCGTCGGTCTTGCTCGAACGCAGCGAGAGGTCGCTGACCTGGATCTCGTTGCCCTCGCACATGAGCACGGCGCGTTGCACTTCGTTCTGGAGCTGGCGCACGTTGCCCGGCCAGTCGTACTCGCGCATCCGTTCGAGGGCCGCGTCCGAATACCCGGTGAGCACCCGGCCGGCCTGCGCGGCGTAGGTCTTGAGGAAGGATTGTGCCAGCGGGATGATGTCCTCGCGGCGCTCGCGCAAGGGCGGCAGATGAATCGTGATCGCGCTGATGCGGTAGAAAAGGTCCTCGCGCAGTTTGCCGTCCTTGATCGCCTCGTCGGTCTCGCGGTTCGTGGCAGCGATCAGGCGGCAGTTGGTCTTGTAGGTGGTGCGGCCGCCGACGGGGCGGACTTCCTTCTCCTGCAACACGCGCAGCAGCTTCGCCTGCGTGTCGATGGGCATCTCGGAAATTTCATCGAGCACCAGCGTGCCGCCCTCCGCCTGGCGGAAGAGTCCCTCGCGGTCGGCGTGCGCGCCGGTGTAGGCGCCCTTCACCGAACCGAAGAGTTCGCTTTCGATCAATTCGCGGGGCAGGGCGGCGCAATTGATCTTGATCAACGGCCCGTTGCTGCGCGGGCTGACGGAATGAATAAGATCGGCGACGACTTCCTTGCCGCTGCCGCTCTCGCCGGTGATGAGCACGGAGACATCGCTGGGCGCGATCTTTTCGATCGTGCGCACGACCTCCTTCATGTCCGGACACTTGAAGATCGGCGCGGTGCCGCCGCCTTCACGGAGGAGCTTGCGCAGCGTGCTGGCTTCCCCGATCAACCGCCGGTGTTCGAGAGCCTGCTGGATCTTGAGGGCCAGTTCCTTGATCTCGACGGGCTTGGTCTGGACGCTGTAAGCGCCGCGCTTGGTGGCTTCGACTGCCGCGTCAATGGTGGCGTGGCCGGTGAGGATGATGACTTCGGTATCGGCCCAGCGCTGCTTGAGAGTTGGGAGTTGGTCGAGGCCGTTGTCCTCGCCGAGCTTGAGGTCGAGCAGGACGAGGTCGGGCTGGGCGTCGTCGTATGCCTTGTTGAGCGCGGCGACGCTGTCCGCCTGCGACACGCTGTAGCCCTCGGTCTCCAGCAGCGCGCTGGTCATCTCGAGGAGTTTGGATTCATCATCGACCAACAGGATTTTTGCCTTTGTCGCCATGATCATGCTTTCTGCTTCGCCGCTTCAACAAACGCCCGGAACAGCCGCGCGTGCGCCGCGAATCGGTCGGCCAGCCGCTCCGGATGATACTGCACCGCCACCACCCAATTACCCCGGCCCGCCGCGGACTGCAACTCCAACCCTTCGATGACTCCATCGGGGCTGGTTGCAGTCACTCGCAGCGGCTTCGCCACTTTTCCTGCCGCCTGATGGTGCGAACTGTTGACGGCCAGCGTTTGGATTTGATGACTTCTATGCAAAAGCGAGCCGGGCGTCAATGCCACTTCGTGAACGGGATCATTTTTCCGGTCGGTGCGTTTGTGGGCCAGCGCGCGCGGCAACTCCTGCGCAATGTCCACGATCAACGTGCCGCCCAGCGCAACGTTGAGCACCTGCAACCCGCGGCAGATTGCCAGCAACGGTTTCTTCTGCGCCAGCACCTCCTCGATCAACGCGAACTCCAGCCGGTCCCGCTCCGGGTGATCGAGCGTCACCGTGCGACGCAACTTCGCCGGCGTGCGCTTGCGAAACGTATCGGGATCAAGGTCATCCCCGCCCGTAAGCATCACCCCGTCCACGCGCGCCACGCAGTCGCGAACGAATTTCCGCTCCGCCACGCACGGCATGATCCACGGCACGCCCCCGGCAGCGACGACTGCGCGCGGGTAACGCTGCGAGAGGTTGGTCGAGAAGTCCGCGAACTCCAGCCCGCGACGCTGCACGCCGGGCACGATCAGGATTAGCGGGGCAGGGGGCATCAAAAGTCGGCTTCGGGAAACTTCTCGCGGATGATCTGGCGCAGGCGATCCCGCTTGGCCGGCGGATAGCGTCGCCGCGGGACCATGCGCTCGACCGCGTCGAGCAACGCGAGCCAGTCTTCCAATTGCGGCTCCTTGATGCGCTGCCATTGATCGTTACGCCGCTCGCGCGCGAAGAACCGCCACTCCTTGCCGACGTATTGGGCGTACACGTCCAGCTTCACGCCCTCGTCCGTGCGCCGCGTCCAGCCGATCTCTGCTTTGGCACCCATGTCAGGGCGAATTAACCACGGATGAACACCGATGGACACGGATAAGAATTGGCCCGCGCCGCCCGGCTGATGCTGGGTATCCTTTGAATCCGTGTTTATCCGTGTCCATCCGTG
Organism: Verrucomicrobiia bacterium; assembly: GCA_036522715.1. Lineage (GTDB taxonomy): Bacteria > Verrucomicrobiota > Verrucomicrobiia > Limisphaerales > JACQFS01 > DATDFH01. The sequence continues at coordinate 8,054 of DATDFH010000710.1, read as the reverse complement.
GCTTAGAAATCATTCCGGCAGTTCCACGCTCGCCACCGCCATCGCCGCGATACCTTCGCCGCGGCCGATGAATCCGAGGTGTTCGTTGGTCGTCGCCTTGATGCCGAGCTTCTTTGGGTTGATCCCCAAAGCCTCGGCCAGGTTGAACTTCATCTTTTGCGCGTGCGGCATCACCTTCGGCGCCTGCGCGATGAGTGTCGCGTCGATGTTGATGATCCGCCCGCTGTGGAAGGCCACTTGAGCCGCGGCTTCCTTGAGGAACACCTTGCTTGGCGCGTTCTTCCAGCGCGGGTCGGTGTTCGGGAAAAACTGGCCGATGTCCCCCGCGCCGATCGCGCCCAGCACCGCGTCGCACACCGCGTGCATCAACACGTCCGCGTCCGAGTGGCCGTCGAGACCCTTGTCGTGCGAAATCTCGACGCCGCCGAGGATGAGTTTGCGCCCCGCGACCAGTTGATGAACATCGTAACCGATGCCGACGTGAACCATGTGCGCGAGCATACCCGGCGCAACGGCGAAGCTCCAAGTTCAAAGCTCAGCCGGGGCATATCCGGTGTAAATGCTGCCAGGGTTGAACAGGATCAACCTCAGACCGGGTGTCCCGGCGACGCGGCCGGCGTGCCGAAATGCCGGGCATGGGCAAGCTGATGCAAATACCAAGGCTTGCCGTTCGGTCTTGGAGTTTGACTTTGGTTGAGCAGCCGGATTCCATAAATCCGTTCTCAGCGTTTCCCAATTTTTCAAACCGACAGGAATCTCGTGAAATACGTTTCCGCGCTGCTCGCGGCTTGGTGCGGAGCCGCTCTGGCTTCACAGCCACCCCAACCACCCGTGTGGGTGCGTCAGGCTGGAAGCAACACCTTCGAGCGCGCCGAAGGCATCGCGGTGGATGACTTGGGCAACATCGTGCTCGGCGGGACTTTCAGCGGCACGACATCCCTGGGCACGAACGTCTTTGTCAGTAACGGCGGCAACGACGGCTTCGTCGCCAAATTTGATGCGCGCGGCAGCAACCTCTGGGCGCGCGCGATCGGCGGCAGCGGTGACGAGCGGGTTTACGGCATCGCTCTTGATCCTGCCGGCAACGTCTATGCGGGCGGTCATTTCTTTGAGACGGTGGACTTCGGCGGCGATGTGCGGACCAGCACCGGCTCCAACGATCTGTTCGCTGTGAAATACGACTCGCCGGGAAATCTCGTGTGGGTCTTCACCGGCGGTGGTGCGAACCGCGACCAAGGTTTTCAATTGGGCCTGGACGCAGCGACGAACCTTTACATCTGCGGGACGTTTACCGGCACCGCCACCTACGGCGGCACGACGCTCACGAACGCCGGCGGCGGCTACGATCTGGTGTTGCTGAAACTCAGTCCGACCGGGCAGCTCGTCTGGGCTCGGCGCGGTGGCGGCACCGGCACGGACGAACCGCGCGGGATGACCGTGGACGCCGCCGGCAACTCCTACGTGGTCGGCGTTTTTGGCGGCACGGCGAATTACGGCAGCACGAACCTCGTCAGCGCCGGTGGCCTCGACGCCGTCGTGTTGAAATACGATCCAGATGGAAATCTGCTTTGGGAATTCAGCGGCGGCAGTTCAACCGACGACGAAGCCAAGCGGGTCACCGTGGACGCGGCGGGCAACGTTTATTTCAACGGCTTTTTCGGCCCGGGTGCGCGGTTCGGCACGAACACGCTCACGAGCGCGGGCGGGGGAGATTTCTACGTCGCGAAACTAAATGTGAGTGGCGACTTCCAGTGGATTCGCCAGGGCGGTGGCCCCGCCGACGACTCCGGCCGCAGCGTGGCGACGGATCGCGATGGCAATGTTTACGTCACCGGCTATTACCGGTACGACGCGGTGTTTGACGACGTGACGCTGACGAATGCGAGTCTCGCCGGGAATAGTGGAATCGTGGTCGCGAAATACGCGGCGGACGGAACGCTGCTTTGGGCCGAAGGCTTCAGCAGTCCCACCGGTTGCGAAGGCTGGGACATCAAGACCGACACACTGGGTAACGTCTATTTCGTCGGCCAGTTCAACGGCACCGCAAATTTCGGGAGCACCAACCTGATCAGCCGCGGGAACTCGGACATTTGCTATGGCAAAATCATCACGGCAACGCCACCGCCGCTTTCGGTAACCCTTGCGGGAACCAACTTCGCACTGTCGTGGAGTGTGCTCGCGTCGGAGTTCAGGTTGGAATCGAGCGCACTGCTCGCCAGTCCGACACAGTGGAGCAACTTCTCAACAACTCCCGCAACTCTGGCCGCCTCAAACGTCGTGACGTTGCCGCTCGATCGCCCGCAGCGATTCCTCCGGCTGAAGTGGCCGTGACGCGGTGGCGCACCAGTCTCGAAGAGCCGATATCTCGACGCTCCCGCAGTTTTTCTCGCCTTGCCACACCGCGCCCGCTGTGAAAACGTCTGCGCCCTGAATTGGTTATGGCACACGTGAAATTGCACATTCCCGGCCCGGTCGAGGTCAGCGAGAAAACCTTCAAGGCGCTGTGCGCGCCGATGATCGGCCATCGCGGCCAGGGCTTCAAAGACCTCTACGCCAAAGTCCAGCCGCAGCTCCAGTCGCTGCTCTCGACACGGCAACTGGTTTTCCTCAGCACGTCGTCGGCGTGGGGCGTGATGGAGGGCGCGGTCCGCAATCTCGTCGCGAAGAAGGTCCTCAACTGCATGAAGGGCGCCTTCTCGGACAAGTGGTTTGACGTATCGAAGAAGTGCGGCAAGGACGCCGAGGCGCTCCAGGTCCCGTGGGGCTCGCCCATCCGCGCCGAGGACGTGGACAGGAAACTCGCCACCGGCCAGTTCGATGCGCTCACACTCATCCACAACGAAACGAGCACCGGGACGATGAGTCCGCTGGCCGAGATCGCCGCGCTCAAGAGGAAATATCCCGACGTGATGTTCATCGTGGACTCGGTCAGCAGCATGACCGCCGTGCCGCTGAACTTCGACGCGCTCGGCATCGACGTATTGCTGGCCGGCACGCAGAAGGCCTGGGCCATGCCGCCGGGACTCACGGTGTTCACGTGCTCGCCCGCCGCGTTGGCGAAAGCCGCGACGGCGAAGGATCGCGGCTATTACTTCGACTTCGTCGAGTTCCAGAAGAACGCCGAGCAGAGCATGACGCCGAGCACGCCGAGCATCCCGCACATCTACGCGCTCAGCTCGAAGCTCGACGAATTTTTCGCCGAGGGCTTGGAGAACCGCTACGCACGCCACACGAAGACCAACCAGATGACGCGCGACTGGGCGGCGAAACACGGCTTCACGCTCTTTCCGGAAAAGGGTTTCGAGTCGATCACGCTCACGTGCATCAACAACGGCGCCAAGCCCGGCGACCGTGTGATCGACGTGGCCAAGCTCCAGAAGATCGTAAAGGACCAGGGCTTCCTCATCGACGGCGGCTACGGGAAGATCAAGGGCACGACCTTCCGCATTTCGAACATGGGCGACGAAACCGAGGCGACGATGAACCAGCTCTTCGCCGCGCTCGACAAGGCGATGGGTCAGCTCTGAGCGACGGCGTATGGCCAAGCCGACGCTGAAGCCCATCCCGCCGGAGGAACTCGTCTCGCTCGCGCACGGAGTGATGAAGTCCGCGAAGTTCCCGATGCTTGCCAGCATTGACGGCGACCAACCGCGGTTGCGTCCCATTTCGCCGGTGCGCACGGAAGGCTTCACGGTTTTTGTCGCGAACCTGCGCGCCTATCACAAGACGGGCGAAATCGCTGCGAATCCGAAGGTGGAACTCTGTTACCTCGACGATCACCACAACCAGGTCCGCATCACGGGCGTGAGTGAAGTGCTGACCGAGCGTCCGCTGCTCCAAGAAATTTGGAACACCAACCCGTTGCTGCGTCAGTACCTCGGTTCGCTCGACAACCCGCAGTTGATCATCTATCGCATCCGCCCCAACCGCGTCCGCTACATGGTGGAGTGGGCGCTGGAGTATTACGAAGTGCTCGTAAGCTGAACAGGTCCATCGGAGTCAACGCCAGAACCAGCAGCACGAGGGGGAATCTAACCTGCCGACCGCAGCGCCGGGAAAGGTGGCGGTGCGCATCCTCGCGGCTCCTCATTACGGGCGCGAAATGAGGGCGAGCATGGCCGAATCTTCTCGGTCCTAAACACCGCGATGGTACAGTTGTGAGCTTGTCTACACTGCGGGGTCCAAATCGCGGTCCGACCCGCCTGAAGAATTTGGAAGCTTGCCGGACAGAATACGGCTCAATGCCACCAAGATTTGGCTAGCGGACACGGCTTGCCAGCTTTCGAGATTTCACAACGTCTCCAAATAGTCCTGAATGCGCATTGAACTCAAATCGTCGGTTTTCTGTGCCACCACGTCTTTCACGTACTGAAAAACAGTACGAGTGTGCTTAAAAAGCTTGCTTGGCACCTACGCAGTAACTATTTTTCAGTCAAAATCCGCTCAACCTGCGACCAAAATGAATGCCACTTCTTGCGACTTCATCCAGCCCAAATTGAACACGAGACCCGGGTACCCCTCGATGCTGCCTGAGCCAGTCTTTTTCAGTGGCCATCATGGGCTCAAGATCAAAGACGCCGACGCCACTTTCGACGCATACCGCTGCCGCGATCTTTTTTCCTGCCATCAGGATATTCTCGCGACGAAGATCGGGTCCAAAGCCCGCGCGTTCATTCTTTGCGATCCGACAGTGTATAACCTCTACGGAAGCCAGATGCGGCGCTGCTTGGATCACCACCAAATCGAGAGTTATTACTTTCCCCTGCCTGCCGCCGAGCCCTACGAAACGGTCAAAACTTCTCGGACTGTTGACGACTTGGTAAAGGATCTCTGGCCGTATCACTTGGGCGGGGAGGATAAAATTGTGATCTGCGGCGGCGGCGCGACTCTTGACGTGTGCAAGTATGTTGCAAATTTTTTTCGGCGTAAGATTACTGGGTACATCGCGATCCCCACAACGCTAGTTGCGGTCGTGGATGCCGCCATCTCATCCAAATTCGCAATAAACGTCGACAGATTCAAGAATGCGCTTGGCGACGTGTGGCATCCTCAGGCAGTCCTGTACGATCCAAAGCTCCTTGAATCAGTCTCAACGCAGTCATTCCAAGACGGGCTGGCAGAGATCGTAAAGTTGGCTATCATCGGCGATCAGAATCTGTTTATGTGCCTTGAGGATATGCCGTTGCCGGGGCTTCGCGAATCGCTCTGCTCCGAACACGCAGACGCGATGCTGCAGCGCTGCATCTACCTGTTTAGCGCATTGAAATGGACGGGCCCTTGCTGGGGCAACGAGCCGGCATCCATCCGTGCTTTCGGACACAAGTTCAGTCGCGTCCTCGAGGGCACCAGCGATTATCGGATTACCCATGGCCGAGCGGTCGCGGTCGAAATGGTAGTGGCGGTAAACCTCGCGGCGAATTGCGGGGTCCTCCAGCAAAACGATCGGGATAGTATCCAAGCCTGCTTGCGACGCCTTCAACTCCCATCCTATTGCGACGAGTGTCAACCTGATACCCTCTGGCACGAGGCCTTTGAGAGGAGTTTCACCTTGAATCGCAATTTCTACTTTCCTGCGCCTTCTTCAGTCGGTGTCGGCACGTTTCTAGACCGCTTTTCGCTGGAAGACTTGTCGCGGGCCATTGAAGAGGCTAAGGGATTCGAGACTATCATTCAACTTGCGGAGTAGATGCGATGGACCACGGGAAACAGCGCCAGCGTATCTCACGAAGAAGAACTAGCGAACGCCGTGCCTGGATAAGGGGAAAGCTGGAGACGGAGGGTCGCGCTCGTTACGATGAAATTCAGCGAGAATTCCCGCGGACGTCGCGGAATGCCATCGCGGCTGATTGTGCTGAACTTTCACGGCAAGGTCTCATCATTATCAAGTCCCGGCATGAAAGCGATGGCGTGGGTGTGCTTGTTCTCGGCAAGAACCTAGTAAGTACAGTTCAACTTCGGGAATCGATTGAAAGTAAGAGTAAAACTGCGATAGGCAGGTTCGGGGCAGGCGTTGTCTGGGGTCCGCAGGATCGTGAGTCAGCCGATCAAGACCTAGCAGCCGCAGCAACGCGGATGGACGTCAAGCGTCAGCTGACTGCGACCGCAAGCACATCAAAATACCCACTGGCGGCTATCAAAGCTACCGAGATAACGAACTTCCTCGCTCGCTACTGGGAAAAATCACACCGCTCCGTCAGTCTTGATTCCGGCACCACAACTGCCCGACTCGGATCGATCCTCGCAAAACTGCCGTTGCCTGATCCCAACAACGGGTTGAGCGGGCTTGACGTTTTTACGAACAGTTCATTGATCACGGACATCTTTCGAGACCCGCGAATTCGCGTTGGAGTCGCACAGATTGGAGGGCGTTTGCGAAAGGACACTGATGCGTTCACTGGTGAACTGGCTCGCCGATGTATAGATTCGTGGAATCTCAACCTGGATGTTGCGTTGGTGGGTACGACCAATATCGAGGTCAGGAGGAGCTTTGAATTCGGTTGTGACTCAGAGGACGAAGCGGTTACAAAAAGTCTCATGCTGAGTCGCGCGAGTCTGAGGTGTGTTGTCGCCGACTCATCAAAGTTTCGCGAACACGCAATATCTTCATCCTTTGCCTTCTGTCCGATTAATTGCAACAGCTTGGACATGGTAATCACCGATGATTCAGTAAAATGGCCAATTGTGGAGCTGCTGCTGAGAAGGGGCGTCGTAGTGCTGACGCCTGCCGGTGAGCATCTTTAAGGCGAGTTTCCGAGCGTTGAAAGTGCCGGACCAAACTCTCTGCGCTGAGTTGCAACACCGTTCTTCCACTTGAAAATCTACGGTGACACCGCCAGCCGTTCTTCGTTGCGTTCCTTGTGCATGAGGATGCCCTGCTCCTTGTAAGGCTTGAGCATGAAATGCGTCGCGGTCGAGAGCACCCCGGAGATGGTCGCCAGCTTTTCGGAAACGAACGTCGCCACTTCGCGCAACGTCTCACCCTCGACGACCACTAGCAAATCGTAGCCGCCCGACATCAGGTAGCACGAATGCACCTCGTCGTAGCGCGCGATGCGTTCGGCCAGCCGGTCGAAGCCGCCTTCGCGTTCGGGCGTGATCTTCACCTCGATCACCGCGCGGACGATCTCCACGCCGAGCTTCTCCTCGTTGAGGATCGTGCGGTATCCGAGGATGACGTTGTCGTTCTCGTAGCGTTTGACTTTCGCCGCCACGTCGGACTCGGAGAGGTTCAGCATCGCGGCTAATTGCGCCGGTTTCAGCGCGGCGTTTTCGTGAAGGAGTTTTAGCAGTTGATCCACGGGCAGAGGCTAAGCACGAATCTCGCGAATTGAACACGAATTTTTTCGGCCTGCGCAGGAGCCGACGTAAAGGTGTTCGCTGCCGCTGAATCCAGCCGACGTGCGCCTCAAATCTTGCCGCCGTTAGACCTTTCGCTCCAAAGTCCGTGCCATGCGCCTGCCCAGCCTGATCCTCGCGTTCGTCCTCGCCACCACCGTTTCGTGTCGTCCGCAACAAGAGATCCCGCCCGGCATCGAAGTGCTGCACGACGTGGAATATGGCCGCATCGGCGAACGTGCGCTGCACCTCGAAATCGCGCGGCCGAAAAATCCGCCGGCCAAACCGGCACCCGCCGTTTTGTGGATTCACGGTGGCGGCTGGGAAGGCGGCACGCACAAGCAGAACGGGGTCTTGGCATTCGCGGGCAAGGGATGGTTCGCCGCCAGCGTCGAGTATCGCCTGAGCGGCGAGGCGAAATGGCCCGCGCAGATCGAGGATTGCAAACTCGCCATCCGCTGGCTGCGCGCGAACGCGGCGAAGTGGAACGTCGATCCCAACCGCATTGGCGTGTGGGGCATCAGCGCCGGTGGCCATCTCGTGGCTTGTCTCGGCACGATGGATGAGCGCGCGGGCTTCGATGTCGGCGCGCACACCAACTTCAGCAGCCGCGTGCAGGCCGTCGTGGATTACTGTGGCCCGGTCGAGTTCATCGAGGGAGTGGGCGGCATCGTCAGCCCGAAGGAGGGGAAGGATTCGCCCCTGCTCGTGAAACTGTT
>DATDFH010000709.1:0-8483 GCA_036522715.1 Verrucomicrobiia bacterium | reverse complement strand
GAGCGGGTCCACGACGAGCATGCCGTTGAGCAGCGAGGCTTTCTCCGGCACGACGAGCATCCACATGAAGGCCGCGACGCAGCCAGCCGCCGTGAACATCGCCGCCAGCGTCATCCGCGTGCGGTTCGGTTCGGTGCGCAGCCATGCGAGGTCGAGGAACAGCACGACCAGCGCGGTGACGACCACAATGGTCTCGGGCGCGCAGAGCTTGAGAAGTTGGAGGTAGTCGAAACTCACAGCCAGCCTCCTTTCCTCAGTGCGTCAAAGAGCGGCGAGCCGAACGCGGGCACAATCACATCGAGCAGCACGCGCGGGTAAAGTCCGACGACGAGCGTGATCGCGATGAGCATCACCGCGCCAAAACGTTCGGGGACGGAAATAGGTTCGAGTTCGTGCGCGTGGTCGTGGGCCTTGTCGTGCGCGCCGGAAGCTTCCGCGTGTTCACCGAAGAACGCCTTCACCACCGTGCGCAGCGTGAACGCCACGCCGATGACGATGCCCACGCCAGCGATAACCGCGAGCGTCGGCATAGCGCGCCACGCGCCGATGAGCACCTGGAGTTCCGCCACGAATCCGCTGAAGCCCGGCAGCCCCATGCTCGCCACGGCCGCGATGACGAACGTCACCGCCGCGAACGGAATCGCCTTCGCCAGGCCCATGCCTTCGAGGACGGCGAGGTCGCGCGTGTGCGCGCGGTCATAGACCATCCGGCCCACCACGGCGAAGAGCAGGCCCGCAATGATGCCGTGCGAGAACATTTGCAGCACCGCGCCGCTGAGGCCGACTTCGTTGAGCGTCATCAGGCCGAGCAGCACGAAGCCCATGTGGCTCACGCTCGAGTAACCGATGACGAATTTGAAATCCTTCTGCACGAGCGCGACCATCGCGCCATACACGATGCCGATGACCGCGAGCCACGCGATGGCATCGCGCCACACGAGCAGGCCGGCGGGGAACAAGGTCATCGCCACGCGCAGGCAACCGTAGGCGCCGAGTTTCATCACCACGCCGGCGAGCAGCATCGAGGCGGCGGTTGGCGCAGCAACATGGCCGGTGGGCGCCCACGTGTGGAACGGCCACAGGCCCGCGAGAATCGCGAAGCCGATGAACACGAGCGGGAATGCCCATGTCTGGAAGCTTTCTGGAAACTGGAACTTCGCCAGTTCGATAAGGTTCATCGTGTGCCCGCCCGCGACGACGAAGGCTGCGACCAAACCGATGAGCACCATCGCGCTGCCGACGAACGAGTAGAGCGCCAGTTTCATCGCACCGAACTCGCGGTTGGTGGAGCCCCAGATCGCGATGAGGAAATACTTCGGGATGATGGCCAGTTCGTAGAACACGAAGAGCAGGAAGACATCGAAGCTGAGGAACACGCCATAGACGCCGCCGATGAGCGCGAGGTAGAACGCGAAGAACTCCTTTGCGCGATGCTCGATGTTCCACGAGAAGAGAATGCCCGCAACCGCCGCGAGGCCGGTGAGCAGCACGAGCACGATACTGATGCCGTCGGTGGCGAGGTGATATTCGATGCCGAGCGAGGGAATCCACGGCAGCTTGGCGACAGTGGCAATCTCCGCGCCCGGCTTGTGCGCGAAGAAACCGCCGACCGCGAGCGCGAGTCCGCCCAGCGCAGTCGCCAGCGCCACGATGCGCGCCGCGCGCGCGTTCCCCCGCGGCAGGCACATCAGCACCGCCACGCCGAGGAACGAAAGATAGATGGTCCAGGCGAGCATGGTCAGGTGGTTCCGCCACTCGCAAGGTGGGCGTTGATGATTTCCTTCACGTAGCCGGGGATGTTCTTCTGCAACTGTTCAGTTCGCTGCTTCAGACGCTCGTAGTCTTCCACCTCCCATTCGCTCCACAGAATGTCTGCGCGACGAACGGGCCGCATGGCAATGTGCTCGTAGCTTTCAGGAAAAGCCCAGTAGCACTTGCGGCAAATCTCCGGCTTCTTCAGCTCGCGCCAGTTGAGGCAGTGTTCACATGACCACGACTTCGCCCGGTTCGCGGACCCGCAGAGCAGCATGTAGTCCTCAGCCTTTGTTTTTACAGCCCGGTCATCGCCAGCGACCTCAAAAGGAATCCGATGGTCAATCTGGATTTCGCGCTCCGGGAATGACTCGCAGTAGATGGCGCACTTGGCTCCGTGTTTCGCGAGCAGCTCTTGCTTCAATTCCTTGGAGAGCACGGTCCGTCCGACTTGCTGGCCCGCTCTTGCTTTCGTCGGGTCGCCAAAGCGATAGGCGGCGATCTTCCGCCCGTCGCCGCCCGTGACGCGGAACATCTCAATCGGGATACCGTTTTCCTTCACGTCACGCACGGCGCGCGGCGGATGGTTGTATCCGTATTTTTCCTTCAAGTCCTCCGTCGTGATGAAGCCGTGCTTGAGGATGTGGGTGATGACCGTCTTCGGGCGCTTGGCCGTCACTCCCTTGCATAGCTGCAAGAATTCGGCGGGAAGCTTCTGTGCCTTCACTTCTTCCCCTCCAGCAAGGCCAGTTGTTCCTCGCGTCGCTTCGGATAGCTGCGCGAAAGCTTCAGCCGCTCGGTCAGTGCGGGCGAAAGGTAAAGTGACTCAATCGTAACCGCGTCCCGTCCCAGCAAAGTTTCCTGCGACGAACGCCCCGCTTCCAACTCGATGAGCCGCAGATTCAAATCACGCGGCAGCGACCGGCCATGCACTTTGCTCCCGGTGCGCCCGTCGTAGCTGACGATGTAACTTATGTCGCGCGCGTTCAGTGTGGCCAAGACCTCGACAAACTCATCGAACAGAACCGCCTTCAAGTAGCGCGGGTCGCGCTCGCCACAAACGCCCTGATACGGCGGGTCCATGTAAATCAGGTCATCAACCGAAGCACGCGCCACGACGGCCTTGTAGTCTTCGGAACAACACTCGGTCTTCCCCTTCAGCAGATACGAAGCTCCGAGGATGTGCTCCCGCATCGTCTCCGGCAGTGCGCCCATGCGGCGATTGTCCGGACTCTGATTGAACCCACCGTCGGCGTTGTAGCGCACGGCGGCTTTCACGCAGCGCGCGAGCAGGTAAAGAAAATGGTGCGGCTGGCGCGTGCGGTTAAACTCGTCTCGAATTTCGTCGTAATACCGCCGGCGGTCGCCGTGCTGTTCTTTCCACACTGCCTCATACTGCCGCGCGAGCCTGGTCGGGTGCTCGATAATCATCCGCCATAAGTCCATCAGCGGCGCGTTGAAATCATTCAGGATGTAGCGGTTCCCCATTCCCCGAACCGCCGCAGCTAGCGTAAACGCAGCCGAACCGGCAAATGGTTCGATGAGGGCATCCACGTCCGTCGGAAAGTAGGCGAGAATCTGCGGAGCCAGACTTCGCTTGCTGCCTTGATACGGGATTGGATGCGGCACTTTCACTCTTCAGAGATTATCTTTGCCCGTCTTGGATTGGCAATTCGTGGTCGTCATCAGTTCAAAATTTCAGGTTCTCGGCAAACTGCGTCATCGTTGTGTTGAACAGGCCGATCAAAAGTTGCGGGTAAATTCCCAGCACGAACATCAGCGCGATGGCGGGCGCGACGAGCAGGCGTTCGCGCAGCGTGAGGTCGGCGAAGGCGTTCCACTTTTCATTCAGCGGGCCGTGGAAGATGCGTTGCATCAGCGTGAGGAGGAAAATGGCCGTCAGCAAAAGGCCCGCGACGGACAGCGCCGCGGCCCACGGCGCGAGCGGGAACGCGCCCTTGAAGATAAGGAATTCGCCGACGAAGCCGTTCAGCCCCGGCAGGCCGAGTGACGAGAAGACCGCGATGCCCATGAGACCGCAGAACACGGGTGCGACTTTGCGCAGCCCGCCGAAGTCGTTGAGGCCGCGCGCGCCGCGTTGTTCGAGGAAGCCCACGAACAGGAAGAGCGTCGCGGCGGTGAGGCCGTGGTTGAACATCTGGAGCACGACGCCGTTGAGCGCGGCGGTTTTTTCCACGGCCCAGCGCGCGTCGGGTGCGGTCACGCTCACGGCGGCGAACACGCCGAGCAGGCAGTAGCCGAGGTGGTTGATGGACGAGTAGGCGAGCACGCGCTTGAGGTCGGTCTGCACGAGCGCGGCGGCGGCGGAGAGGACGATGGTCGCGACGGCGAGCCACAGCAGCGGCGTGAGCACGGCGCGCATCGCCTCGGGGAACAGCGGCAGCAGCAGGCGCAGGAAACCATACACGCCGAGCTTCGACATCAGGCCGGTGAGGAGCATCGTCACGGGCGTGGGCGCCTCGGTGTAGGTCGCGGGCAGCCACGAGTGGAACGGCATCAGCGGCGTTTTCACCGCGAAGCCGAGGAACGCGAGGCCGAAGATGACGAGCGAGAGCTGCTTGGCCGTGAGGCCATACCAGCCGAGCTTCACAAGCATCGCGGAGGCGAGTTCGCCGGTGCGGCCTTTCTCGGCGAGCACGATGAGGTCGAACGTACCCGTGGCCTGATACACCGCGAGGAACGCGAGCAGCAGCGCGATGCTGCCGACCATGGTGTAGATGAAAAATTGCAGCGCCGCGCCGTGGCGTTGCGGTCCGCCCCAGAATTTCACGAGGAAGAACGCCGGGATGAGCGTGAGTTCCCAGTAGAGAAACCAGTGGAAAAAGTTCAGGGCCGTGAACGCGCCGAAGAGGCCGGACTGGAGGAAGAGGATGAGCGCGTAATAAAGGTTCGGCTTGTCGGTGATGCCGCGCGACGCGAGCAACGCCATCGGCGTGACGATGGCCGTGAGCAAAAGAAGCGCGAGGCTCAAACCGTCCACGCCGACGAAGTATTCGACGTTGAGCGTGGGAATCCACGCGTGGCGCTCGATGAACTGAATGTCGGGCGAGGAGTGGTCGAAGTGCGCCACGAGGCAAAGCGTCAGCCCGAGCGCGACAAACGACAGCGCGATCGCCAGGCAGCGGGGCCACTTCTTGTGTTCCATGCCAAGCAACAACGCCGCGCCGACCATCGGCAGCAGGGTGAGGATGGTGATGTGGCCGGTCATTTGCCGCCTCCCCAAATCAGGAACAGCACGAGCACCACGAACGCGACGCCGAGGACGCGCAGGTAGCTTTGCACGCGGCCAGTCTGGAGGCGCGCGAGCCAGCCACCGCCTTCCGCGAGACCGCGACAGCTTCCGCTGAAGCCGAGGTTGATGACGAACTCGTCGAAAAAGCGGTTGAGCCATGAGAAGCCGAGCACGACGAGCGACACCGCACTCACCGCGCCGGTCCAGATGGTTTGCTCCAGCCAGCCGCAGAAGCGCGCGAAGGCGGCGTTCCAGCGGATGAACGAGATTTCGTAAAGCTCATCGATGAAGAACTTGCCGCGCAACACCGCGAACCAGTCGGGCTTGAGTTGCTCCAACGCATCGGGCGCGTTGGCGTCGGTGATGGGCTTGCGACCGCAAAGCCACCAACCGAGCGCGAGGCCAGCACCGACGATGGCGGTTGAGAGCAGCATCGTGGCGATGACGTCGATCTCGATGGAGTTGCGCAGGTGCGCCGCGTGGCCGGAGAGGTAATCGTGGAACCACGGAAACACCGGCGTGCCGAACAGGCTGAGAAGAATCGCACACGCGGCGAGGACGCCGAGCGGCAGCGTCATCACGGGTGGGGACTCGTGGGTGGGCGCTGGAGCGGGATGATGGAGTGATGGAGTGGTGGAGTGCTGAGCCTTTCCAGCATCACTCCCGGACTCCATTACTCCACTACTCCGTTGCTCGTCGTGCCCGTGGGAAGTTTGAGCCTCGTTACCTCGGCTGCTACGGCTCGGACCGAAGAACACGTAGAACATCTGCCGCGTCATGTAGAACGCCGTGAGCAGCGCGCCGCAGCTCGCGAGGACGAACGGCCATTTGCTCGGTTCCCAGAGCCACGCGCTGTGAAGGATTTCGTCCTTGCTCCAGAAGCCCGACGTGACGAGCGGGAAGCCCGCGAGCGCGAGCATGCCGATGGCGTAGGTCGCGAAGGTCACGGGCATCAGCTTGCGCAGGCCGCCCATGCGGCGGATGTCCTGTTCCTCGTGGCAGCCGTGAATCACCGAACCGGCGCCGAGAAACAGTAGCGCCTTGAAGAACGCGTGGGTGAGCAGATGGAACATGCCCACCGCCGGTCCGCCCGTGCCGAGTCCGACGAACATGAAGCCGAGTTGCGAAACGGTGGAGTAAGCGAGGATGCGCTTGATGTCCGTCTGCGCGACGGCGATGAGCGCGGCGAAAATCGCGGTGATAGCGCCAATCCACGTGACGACTTGGAGCGCGGGGGAGTGGTTGCTGAGCGTGAGAGTGAAACCACTCGCCCCAGTGCCGGGAGCCATCGTGTCGTGTTCACCCACTCCGGCCATCAGCGGATAAACCCGCGCGATGAGGAACACGCCCGCCGCCACCATCGTCGCCGCATGGATGAGCGCGCTGACGGGCGTGGGGCCCTCCATCGCGTCGGGCAACCACACGTGCAACGGAACCTGGCCGGACTTGCCGACCGCGCCGCAGAAAATCAGCAGCGCAATCGCCGTGCTCACCGCCATGCCGCCGCCGATGCTCGCGCCGACAAGTTTCATCAGCGCGGATTGTTCGAGGCAGCCGTTGCCATTGTCGTGGAAGAGCAGCGTGCCCGTTTCCGCGTAGAGCCAGAGCAGGCCGAGGAAGAAAAACACGTCGCCGACGCGCGTGGCGATGAACGCCTTTTTCGCCGCCGCCGCCGCGCTGGGCTTCTGATACCAGAAGCCGATGAGGATGTAGGAGGCGAACCCGACCAGTTCCCAGCAGATGAACAGGAGCAACAGACTGTTGGCCATCACCACGCCGAGCATCGCCGCGGCGAACAGCGACAGGAACGTGAAGAAGCGCGTGAAGTTCCCGTCGTGCGCCATGTAGCCGACGCTGTAGATGAAGATGAGCGTGCTGACGAACGTGACCATCACGAGCATCGCCGCCGTGAGCGGGTCGAGCACCCAGCCGATTTTCAGCGAGCCGGCGCCGAGCTGGAACCATGGGATGTTGAACACCTGTCGCGCGGACTCGTGACCTTCGCCGTGTCCACCGAGCGTCTGGGCAAACGCGCCGCACGCGAGGAAGAACGCCACGACCATCGAGCCGATGGCCAGCGACGCTGCGAGTGTGCGATGACGTTGCTTGAGCAACGCCGTCACCCCCGCCGCCAGCAACGGCAGCGCGGGAATCAGCCAGAGGTTTTGGACGATGTTCGACACGCTAATTCACAGAGCTGACGGAGCCCGGAGAAAGGACTTCGACGGCGTGAAATCTTATTGGAAGGCCAGCCCATGACGGGCCTTTCAAGCCCTTGACGCCTGCCGTCAAAAGACACCGCAACGCCTTTGCTGAGATCAGCACTACCTTGCCTGATAGCTGAAGCGTCCCAAGATTCTCCGTATGGCACTGGTCGTAGGCTTGAAAATCTGAGACCAGCAAATCTCCAGCGTGGAAGTGATGCCCGGAATCTGTCACCAAAATGTCAACTGCTCCGCACCCGTCACACCGCCGCAGCGCAGTGCAATGTCCAACATGAGCTGGCCCATGCGTGGTAGCTGAGATTCGGAACTGAAAGTATTTCGCTTTGTCAGCCAATTCTTTCTCGTTCCTATTCAGGTCAGCATCCGATTCGGTGTAACCAGTGCCCTCGGTCAGACAAGCGTGGAGTTCTATCCCCGAAAAACCATGCGACAGAATCAAGTCTCTAACCCGTCTCGTGATGAGAAAAAGAGCTCCCGGCCGCCCGCAAACGGACAGTTCGAACTTGTCGAGCATTCGTGAAAGCTTCGATGTCACGACAACTCGGCGGACCTGTTCATACCCGTTAAAACAAGTGCCGCCACCTCCGCGATCACAGTTTCTCTTTGTGATGCTGAGCGCATCAATGTCGGCGACACGAGGCCGGAAAAAAAAGAACTCATGCTGAGTCGGCCCGATCCCGCTATACGAAACGAGCTTCATTCTCGTCCGACCAATTCCCCGCTCCGTGCAAAACCGGACAAACTCTTCCTCGTCCTTGGAGTTGGATTTGAAATGTGGATAGCCTCCGGATCGCACGTTTTTCGGAAAGCGACCAACCAGCTCTGCCCAGTGTGCTTGGGAGTTGGTCAGTTCGTAATATGCAATCTCGCTTTCCATCTCATCCCTTCAGCTCGTTGACGTCATTCACGTTGGTCGTCTTGTAGTGCCGGTAAATCGAGATGATGAGCGCGAGGCCGACGGCGGCTTCGGCGGCGGCGATGGCGATGGCGAAGAGCACGAACGTCACGCCCGTGAGCGCCTCGGGGTTCGGGCCGTAGCGCCAGAAGGCGATGAAGTTCAGGTTCGCCGCGTTGAGCATCAGCTCGATGCCGATGAGGACGAGGATTGCGTTGCGCCGCATGAGCGCGCCGGCGAGGCCGATAGCGAAGAGCAGCGCGGCGAGCAGGAGGTAGCCGGTGAGCGGATTCACTTGCCGACCTCCTTCTCCTTCAGTGCGATGATGACAGCGCCGATCATCGCGGCGGTCAGCAAC
>DATDFH010000708.1:0-2087 GCA_036522715.1 Verrucomicrobiia bacterium | reverse complement strand
CCAGGAAAATTCTTTCAACTCCTGCGCGAGTTCGATCATCGCCTCGGTGACTGCGGTGGCGCTGGACGTGCGGTCATCGGCGAGAAAGTTGCAACCTTTGAACCACACCGCCTTGCCCGACCCGAAGAATGGCAGGGTCTGGAGCGCCTCGCGGAGCTTGCCGATGGAGCGCAGCGCCTCGCCGCTGTTGGCCGCGCCGGCGTCAATGATCTCGTGGTCCATGCCGCCGAGTTCCGCGCACCACTGCTGGTAAATCTCCCGCGCGCGCTGCGCGACGCCGAGATCGTCATCGCCGTGGATGAGGACAAGAGGGGCGGACTTGGCGGCGGCGACGGCAGGCATGGCGATTACTCGCTTTCGCCGCTTCCGCCGGTTTCGTTGATGCGTTGCAGCACCTCCGACATGTCCTCCACCGAATCGAAAAGTTCCTGCGCGACGTACATCGGCCGCTTTTGCGCCACGGCGAGCGCGATGGCGTCGCTGGGGCGGCAGTCCACTTCCACGATCTTGCGGCCAATTTCATTGGCCTGCTGGAGGATCAACCTGGCGAAATAGGTCGAGTTCTTGAGGTCCGTGATGACGATGCGCTCCACGGTCACGCCGAAGCCCTTGAGGATGCTGGCGATCAAGTCGTGCGTGAGCGGGCGCTCCTTGGGCGTGTCGCGAAGGAACATGCCGATGATCGCGCCCATGCTGTGTTCGACCTGGATGACGAACACCTTCTCGTCGTTGCCGACGAAGATCGCGCAGCCGGTGTTGGCCGGCAGAATCCCGCGAATCTCGACAGGCACGACTTCTTTCTTCATGGCCACAGTCTAAGAGACGGGGATTAAAAGACAAGCCTGTGAGCGGCGAGCGGTCCCCAGGAAGCGAGCCGGGAAGGTCCAAGGCTCAACGTTCAGCGTTGAAAATTTTCCTCGTTCGCTCACCCGCGTTCCTCCGCCGGCGACCCGTCCTCGCCATCGTAGTACTCCACCTCTACCGGCCGGAAGCAGCGGTCGATGTCGTTGTTCGCCCATTTCTGGCTGTCGGGGTAATAGCAACTGTCCGCAATCTGATTGTCGGCAATCACGTAATACACGAGATCCTCCGGGCCGGGGTTGCGCATCTGGTGCGGCTCACTCGGCCGGTGAACAAACACGTCGCCGGCGCGCAGCTCAAACTCGCCTTCCTGCGTGCGCACCCGCCCCGTGCCACTGACAATCAGATAGAACTCGTGCTCGATGGTGTGCGAGTGCAGCGGCCAGTTGATCGCGCCGGGCGGGATTTTTACCAGCTCGACCTCGAACGGATTTCCACCGGTCGCGGGCATCTCGCCGCGTTTGGCTCCCAGCTTCACGGAGAGTTCCTTGCGAAAGCGGTGAAACTTGCCCGATGGCGATTTGCCTTCGGACCACGTGACGTCCTCGATGTTGATCTTTTTCATGGCGAAAGGAGTTCGACGCCGCCCAGCATTCACCGGCGCGCGCCCGCCGGCAAGCGCAGACGCGGGTCGGCCAGGTCGAGCCGATACATGATCTGGTTGTAATCGTAGCGCGGAGTGTGGACCGGGTGGTTGGAAAATTCCTGCGTGTAAGTGCCCTCGAAATAGATGAGGCGGCCGTCCTGTTGATCGAAGAACGCGTGATGCGCCGGGTTGTAAAACGTATAACGGTCGTGCGTCACGATCTTGCGCGGCGAAGCCCACGGGCCGGTCACATCGTCCGCCTCGGCATACCAAATCTCCCCGCCGAAAGATGGGCCGCCGTAAATCTGCTGCCCGATGAGAATCCATTTCTGCCGGAACGAGTTCCAGTTGATCGACGAAGAGTGGATGGCCACTGCCTTGGCGCCGTCGGGATCGCGAAGCTGCAGCCGCGCATCAGCAAAGCTCAGCTTGCCGGCTGTGACGAGCGTGCGCTCCTCCGGTTCGTCGAGCGGTTCGGCGTCCTTGCGCCACGACCACTGGATGCGTCCGGCCGAGTCGCGATCGAGCTTCGACATCTTGTCCGCGGATTTACTTCCTAGTGCGAGGCACGTGAACGCTTCGTAACGTGCGGGATCCTTGATCGCCGCAAGCGTCGCGGGCACGCGGACGTTGGCGAAGG
>DATDFH010000707.1:0-4164 GCA_036522715.1 Verrucomicrobiia bacterium | reverse complement strand
GCCGCGCTGGTGGGAAGAGGACAACCATCTCAGCGACAGCGACCCGGGCGACGCCGCGAGCGACAAGGACGGCGACGGCCTCACCGCGCTTCAGGAATACAACGGTGGCGTGAACCCCACCGACCCGAACAAGTTCGACACCGACGGCGATGGTTTGAGCGATGGCGTCGAACGCGCGCTCGGCACGAATCCGCTCAAAGCCGACACGGATGCCGACTCAGTCAGCGACGCCGACGAAGTAAATGGCTCGCCCGCGTCGAATCCGTTGCTTGTGGACGGCGACGGGGACGGCGCGCCGGATTCACTCGAACGCCGCGTCGGCACGAGCCCGACGAACGCCGCGAGCGCGCCCACGATTTTCCGCGGCGGCATCGGGATTCACTTCGTTTCGCAAGGCGACCTTGACGGCGCGCTCGGCACGAACGAGACCACCGGTATCGTTCCGCAAACGCGCTGGAACGACACGCTGCCCATGCGCACTTGGAATCGCACCAACGGCGGCAAGGCCGATATCGTTTCGCCGCTCACCAACCAGATCGTCCGCAGCGACGGCACGGTTCTGCCCAGTTTCACTTTCAGTTGGACTGGCGACGCGACGGAGGCCAGCGACAACACCGGCTCGTCCGACCGCAAGCTCATGGACGGTTTCGTCCGCGCTTACTCGACCACGCCGCTGGCGCTCACGTTGGGCAGCATCCCATTCACGAATTACGATCTCTACGTTGTCGTCGGCGGTTCGTATGACGGGCAAAAAGGCCGGGTGCGTCTCGGCAACGACGCGACGACCGACCGCTTCTTCAAAACGATGACGACTTCGCCACAGGCGGCCTTCGTCGAACTGCTGCCGGGCAAAACCAATTTCCAGAACGGGAACTTCGCCGTGTTCACGAACCTCACGAGCAGCACGGCGACGCTCGATGTCACGAACATTGAAGGCTGGGCGTTGGGCATCCACGCGGTGCAGATCGTGGATCGCACGCTCGATTCGGATGCCTCGGGCATTCCCGATTGGTATGAGATGAAATACGCGCTCGAACCTGGTTCGGCGTCGCTCGCCGCGGCGGATTCGGACGGCGATGGCCTGAGCAATTTGCAGGAGTATCAGCGCGGCACGGACCCGCACAAAGCCGACACGGACGGTGACGGCTTGACCGACGGTCAGGAGGTCGCGCTGGCAACGAACCCGCTCAACGCCGACACCGACGGCGACGGTCTCTCCGACTACGCGGAAGTCAACGGCACGTTTCCGACCAACCCACTCCTCGCTGACAGCGACGGCGACGGCGTGAGCGACAAAGATGAAGTCCGCCTCGGCACCGACCCCGCTTACAATCCCACGAACAGTTCCACGTTCGTCGGCTACGTTCCCTTCTTCCGCTCCTCGCCCTCGCGCTGGGAGTGGAATCTGGAGAACGTCCAGTTCGTCTGGGATCACGGCGCGGGCGCGCTTGCGCCGAACATCTGGAACGAGGACTACATCATTGACTTCGCCGTCAAGAACGCCGCGAGCTACGATTGGCGCACGTTCGGCTTCGGATTGCGCCACTACAACGGCGCGCTCACTTATTTGTTCCACTCCGAACCGGGCGGCGGTTTCAGCTATCCGGCCCAGCCGACGTGGGCGATTTGGGAATCCGACTACGGCAACCCGCCCGCCGACATCAAATCCAAACTCGGCTTCAGCGGCTACGGTCCGGCGGACATTTCCTCGCGGCTCAAGTTCCGCTTGTTCGCGCAACGCGGCGCGGCGAGCAACACGTGGACGGTCACGTTCTCGATCACCAATCAGACGAGCAACACGCTCGTCATCATGAAGTCCTTCACCAACTGCATCGCGGCCAATGCGTCGCTCGACAACGGCTCTGCACTGTGGACCGATTACAACGGCGTCACCAACCAGCCGAGCATGAACGCGCACCAAGGCATCCGCATGTTCATCACGACCAACGCGCTGGAAAATCTGCCGGCGTTCGCGAGCGCCAAGGATTCCGACAACGACGGAATGCCGGACGTGTGGGAAGACGCGAATGCCTTCAACAAGAATTCCGCTGCCGACGCCACGCAGGACGCCGACGCCGACGGCTTGAACAATCGCGAAGAGTTCCTCGCGGGCACGAACCCACATCTCGCTGACACAGACGGCGACGGAATTCCCGACGGCCTTGAACGCGCGAATCTGTCGAATCCACTGCTCGCGTCGAGCCGCCCTGAATTCACCGGTGTGACGTGGCCCAGCGGACAGGACCTCGATGGCAACGGTCTGCCCGACGCGTGGGAAGTCCGCTACCGCGCCTTCAATCTCCCGCCCAATGGTGACGCGGACGGCGACGGCGCGTCCAACGCGCTCGAAGCGAAGTGGGGCACGGACCCGTTCGACCCGAACTCGAAGCCCGCGATCACGCTGACCAGGCTCACGAACGACGTGCAAATCGCGTGGCCGTTCATCAGCGGCAAGGACCAGAAGCTTTTCTCCAGCGTGAACCTCTCGAACTGGACGCAATTCGTCGGAACAGTTTGGTTGAGCGGCTCGCAGTCCTGGGCGCGCTACACGAATCGCGTCGCGCAGACGAATCGCGAGTTCTACCGCGTCGCGACCGACGACAAGGACAGCGATGGCGACGGCGTGAAGGATTGGGATGAGCTTGCGCTCGGCTCCGACCCGTTCCGCTCCAACAGCACGCGCACAAACGTCCCGATCATTGGCAGCAACGGCGTCGTCACCGGCACAATCGCTGGCGACTATGTGAGCTTCGTCGAGCGTTTCAGCGGCGGCCTCGCGGGCACGGGCGCCGTGACGCGGGTGCAGGCGGCGCGGTTTCTTCAACAGGCCACGTTCGGCGTGACGCTGCGCGAAATCGAGCGCGTGCAGCAACTGGGCTTCGCCGCGTGGATTGACGACCAAATCACCAACCAGCCCGCGACGCTCCACAAAAAATACATCGAGCAGATCGAGGCCGACTTCAACGGCCCGCGCACCGACCTGACGTATTCGTTCAACGACATGGACCAATACATCAACGGCAACAACTGCACCACGCCGTTCGCGCGCGCGGCCATCGGCGGACCGGACCAGTTGCGGCAGCGCGTGGCGTTCGCCTTGAGCCAGATTCTCGTCACGTCGCGCCGCGATCCGAACCTGGAGAACAAACCGCTTGCGATGTCGGGCTACTACGACATTTTCGTCCGTAACGCCTTCGGCAATTACGCCGACATCCTGCGCGAAGTGACGCTGAGTCCGGTGATGGGCCGCTACTTGAGCCATGTCGGAAATCAAAAGGCGCGGCCTGAGATCAACCAATACCCGGACGAAAACTACGCGCGCGAGGTGCAGCAGCTTTTCACGATCGGTTTGTGGCAGTTGAACACCGACGGCACGCGGCAACTGGACGCCTTCGGCCAACCGATTCCGACTTACAACAACGGGCAGATCACCGAGTTCGCGCGCGTGTTCACCGGCCTGTGGTTCGGCGGTCAGGCGTGGGGTAACGGCGGCTGGACGGACGACGACTCGACCGTGCCGATGCAGATGTGGGCCGAGAAACACGACTTCGGCGCGAAGACGCTGCTCAACGGCTTCACGATTCCCGCCCGCGCGCCGATCGTCGAGAACGGGATGCATGACGTGGACGACGCATTGCGCAGCCTGTTCGAGCATCCGAACACGCCGCCGTTCATTTGCAAGCAACTCATCCAGTTTTTCGTCACGAGCAATCCATCGAGCAACTACGTCGCCCGCGTCTCGGCAAAGTTCATCAACAATGGCGCGGGTAAACGCGGAGACCTCGGCGCGGTCGTGAAGGCGGTCTTGCTCGACTCCGAGGCGCGCGACGCCCGCTGGTACGCCGGCGCGCCGGAATTCGGCCGGCTGAAGGAACCAGTGCAGCGCGCCATGGCGATTGCGCGCGCGGGCAATCTCGGTCGCTACACGAACCTGCTTTGGTGGACGTGGGGTGAGTTCAGTTCCGCGTCGTTCCAGGAGCCGGGCTACGCGCCGAGCGTCTTCAACTTCTTCCGCCCGGGCTATCAGCCGCCCGGTCTGCTCACGCAATACGGCCTCGTCGGCCCGGTGTTCCAAATCACCGACAGCTATTCGAGCATCTCGCTGCCAAACAAGCTGTGGGAGTTCACGGAGGAAGGCCTGCGACTCTGGGGCACTTATTATTT
>DATDFH010000706.1:0-2913 GCA_036522715.1 Verrucomicrobiia bacterium | reverse complement strand
GTGGCTTACGAAGTTGAGTTCGTCACGCTGACCGGGAGGACTGTGGCGGTGGCGACGGTCGAGGCGTCCCAGTTACGACCCGTCAGTTCGCGCGACCTCAGCCACGTCCGGGAATTGCAGACGGCGTAACCACCGGGTGCTCCGAAATCTTTCGGAGCACATCATCGCTCAATCACCCGCTGCGTCGGTGAAGTAGAATCGGCTTACCACCGGCATGTGGTCGCTGAGGGTCTGGATGTATTCGCGCAGCTTTGCGATGGAAGCGAAAGCTTCGTTCCACGGGATGACGTGCGCGCCTTTGTCCACGGCCACTTTCTCGGCGTCGTCGCTCACCAGCACCAGATCAAGGCGCGAACCCGCGCCGTTCTGAAAGAAGTGGCTGGCTTCGCCTTCTTTGTTCCATGCCAGAAACCTGAGACTGCCGGAGGCCTCTGCGGCCCGCAGGGCTTGCCACTCGGGTTCGGTGGGTTTGGCGTTCCAATCGCCGAGCAGGATCACGTCGGGTTCGTCGCCGAGTTCGTTCTTAAGCCATTGGGCGAGGCGGGCGGCACTGCGCTGGCGCTGGTCGGTGCCGTCGTCGCCGCCATTGGCGCGCTGGCTCTTGAGGTGCAGACCCACGAGGTGGAAGTCGAACGCCCACTCTTGCGCATTTCCGCTGTCCGCATTTCTGCTCTCTGCTTTTCCGACGAAGGTCGCGTGCAGCGGCAGGCGCGGGAAGATGCGCTTGCGGGTGTGGCCCACGTAGGGGGATTCGTCGCGGAAAAGTTCGGCGATGTCCTCCTTGGCGCGGACCCATTCGGTGTCATAGACGATGGCGACGCGCTGGTCGCCGCCGGTGGTGCCGTAGGCGGTCTTGTAGAAGCCCGCGCCGCTGGCGTTGAGGCGGTCGGCGACCGCATCCAATGCGCCCGCCTCGATCTCCTGGCAGACGAGGATGTCGGCATTGAGTTCCTGAAAAACTTCCGTGATGCGTTTGAGGCGGGCGGCGTCGCGTGGGTTAAACCAGCGGATGTTCCAGTTGATGATGTCGAGGAAGCGGTCGGTACCGCGCAGCGCCTCGGGCACGTAGGCGTGGAGATGGGCGGAAATGTGGTCGTTGGCGGCGACCCCGGTGTGTTGACGGATGCGGGTGCGGCGGGAAGGTCGGCGGTCGGGCATACTCTTTCAGAGTTTGAGGTTTGGCGTGTGGAGACTTGGGATGCGAGTTGGAACTTGAGCGCGATTCTTCGTCAGAAGTGTTCCTGCCGCTTCGCGTGTAGCGCAGGGAGCGGGGCGGAGTCAAGCGGGGCGGGTCGCGGCAAGGACTGGGTCTGAAGATTTGGAACTCATGAACTCAGGAAAAGAATTGCCTTGATCCGGTTTCTGAGTTCCTGAGTTCCAAATTGGACCACCACCGGCGCCTGCGGATAACCTGTGTGCAACGTCTGGAAAACTTGGGCGCAGTTTCCAGCACTCTATGCTTTCCTCCGGCTGCGAATTCCCGATGCTCACTCCATGATTGATTCAGGCGAAACGCCATCCCTTGATGCACCGGCGGCGGACCTCAAACGCACGCGACGGCGCAAGGAAAGTCCGACGGTTGATCTCTCCAAGATCGACCGTCTGCCGCCGCATTCGATTGAAGCCGAGCAGGGCGTGCTTGGCTGTCTCATGCTCGACCCGCACCAGGCGCTGGGCGAGTGCGCCTCCAAGCTCAAGGCCGGCCAGACGTATTTCTACGACCTCAAGCACCAGTTGATCTTCGATCTGTTGCTGGAGATGTACGATCGCAAGGAGGCGATTGACCTCGTCACGATTTCGCAGCATCTCCGTGACAAGAACCAGCTCGAATTGATCGGCGGCGTGACGTATCTCGCGTCATTGTCCGACGCCGTTCCCTCCGCGGCGCATTTGAGCCACTACCTCGACATCGTCTGGGACAAATACATTCTGCGGAAGATGATCGGCACGTGCACCGAGTTCGTCGGCCGCGCCTACGAGTATCAGGGGCAGATGGATGAACTGGTGGATGAAGTGGAGACGCAGATTCTGCGGATCAACGAGGAGAAGGAGGAGGCGCGGGCGAAGTCCGTGACGATGCGCGACCTCGTCCGCAAGGCCATCGATCAGATCGAACATTTCCACGCCAACCAGGGAATGCTCACCGGCCTCTCGACCGGCTTCCCTGATCTGGACCGGATGACCACCGGGATGCACGGCGGGGAAATGATCGTGATCGCCGCGCGGCCGTCGATGGGCAAAACCTCGCTGGCGATGAACATCGCCGAGCATGTCAGCCTCGAACTTAAGCAAGCCGTGGGCGTGTTCAGCCTGGAAATGTCCGCCGACTCGCTGGTGCTGCGGTTGATCTGCTCGAACTCGCGCGTGAACCTGCGCAACGTGCGCGAGGGTTTCCTGGCCGACCGCGATTTCCCGAAGATCACGGCGGCGGCGGGCCGGATGGCGAGTTCGCCGCTCTATATTGACGACACGGCGGGCATGTCGATCTTGCAGTTGCGGGCCAAGGCGCGGCGGATGCACCAGCAATACGGCATCAAGCTGTTTGTCGTTGACTACCTCCAGTTGCTTCATTCTACTGCGCGCCGGGCTGACAACCGGCAGCAGGAAATCGCGGACATTTCCAACGGCATCAAGTCATTGGCGAAGGAACTCAACGTGCCGGTGATCGTGCTCAGCCAGTTGAATCGCGAACTCGAAAAGCGCGAGCCTGGCGCCAAGCCCCGCCTGTCCGACCTCCGAGAATCCGGGTCGATTGAACAGGATGCGGACCTGGTGGGTCTGCTGTATCGCGGAACAAAAGATGAAGACGACGATGGTGTGGAACAGGACGCAGTGCCCGTGAACCTGCTCATTGCCAAGCAACGCAACGGGCCGACGGGCGATGTACCGCTGACCTTCCTCAAGGGTTACACG
>DATDFH010000705.1:0-2336 GCA_036522715.1 Verrucomicrobiia bacterium | reverse complement strand
GGCGAGCTGTGCCGATGCGGGCACAGCGGCCAGGAGGAGCATAGCGATTAAAGCAGTCAGACCGGAACCCCGGACGACACGAACCATACAGCAGGCCCCCGTGGAAAATCGTTTCTCAGAGCGTGGGATTTGATCGCGAAGCGTAGTCAAAAGGTCGCGAAAAAGCTAGTCCCGCTGAGGCTCTACATTTGAAACCAAGTGCGATTCGTGCTGAAATCTCGCGCATGAACCGGGGAGCCGTGCGTGTAGGGATGGGGCTGTGTGCGGTGCTGGCGTTAGGCGTGACGGGGGTCGTCAAAGCGCAGGCCCCTCCGTCGCCCGCCGACGGCGTCGTGCTGGCGGAGCAGTACTTCAAGAACATTCAATCGCTGCGCGGCATCCCGGTTGACGAGTTCATGGACACGATGGGGATGTTTGCCGCCGCGACGGGCATGAACTGCGTCGACTGTCACGTCTCGGACGCGGGCGGCGACTGGTCGAAATACGCCGACGACACGCCCTTCAAGCGAACCACTCGCCGGATGGTGGCCATGGTGAACAGCCTCAACGAGGCCTCCTTTGGCGGGCGGTCGATGGTCACCTGCTTCACATGCCATCGCGGCTTGAAAATTCCCGCCACGCTGCCCAACCTGGACCTGCAATACGGCGAGCCGCCGCCGGTAGACCCGGACCAGATCACGAGAGCCACGCCCGGCGCACCGACGTCCGATCAGATCCTGGACAAGTACCTGCAGGCCCTTGGCGGGGCGCAGCGAGTGGCTGGCATTACCAGCATCACCGGCAAGGGGTCCTATCGCGCCTACGACGATTTCCAGTTGTCTCCGCTCGACCTCTACGCGAAGGCCCCCGATCAACGCACAACCGTCCAGCATTCGCCGTACGGCGACATGACGATCACTTACGACGGCAAGAACGCGTGGATGGCGGCGCCAAAGGACGTTCGGCCCTTTCCGGTCGTTCAGTACAGCGGCGGAAACCTGGAGGGCGCGCACGTCGATGCCATTCTCGAGTTCCCCGGACGCCTCAAGCAATCGCTCACCAATTGGAGAGTCGGCCCCGAGAGCTCGGTGGACGATCAGGACGTGCAAATCGTGCAGGCGACGACGCCGAGCGGTTTTCTGGTGAAGCTGTATTTCGACAGCAAGACCGGGCTCCTGCTGCGTTCGGTGCGGTATTCGAATTCACCCGTGGGACGCGTGCCGGTGCGCGTCGATTATTCGGACTACCGGGCGGTTTCAGGCGTCAAAGTCCCATTCAAGCGGGTCGCCACCTGGACCGATGGGCGGACCGTTTTTCAGCTGGATTCGGTGCAGTTGAACACGGCCGTGGATGCGTCCAGATTCGCGAAGCCCAAACCGCCGGCGCCGCCGAAACGGTGAGTGCGGCGAGGATACGTTCATATAGGAGCATGGTCATGAAAAGGCTGTTACCGGCGAGTGTCCTGCTGTTGGTGTTCCTTGCCGCGTCGACCCCGTCGTTCGCGCACCACGGGAACGCGTCGTACGAGAACAAAGAGGTGACCATCAAGGGGAAGGTCACGCAGTGGCTGTGGACCAATCCACATACGTTCCTGATGCTCGACGTGACTGATCCGAGCGGCAAAGTGGTGCACTGGATCTGCGAGAATCAGGCTCCATCGACGCTCGTCAATTTTGGATTCAACGCGAAGACCTTCAAGGCCGGCGACGAAGTGACGGTGGTGATGGCAGCCGTGGCCAAAAACGGCACGCCTGTCGGTCGTATCAACAGGATCATCCTCGCCGACGGTTACGTCATGAATTCCGAGGTGAGATAGGGGCCTCGCTGCGTTGACCCCCTCGTTCCGCTGCGCATATACTCTGGCCGCCGCTGCCGGTCACATTGGAGCGTTTCTATGAAAAGGGTGTTTCAGGCGAGTTTGCTCCTGTTGGTTTTCCTTGCGGGTTCAGCCCCTGTGCTCGCGCACCACGGGAATGCGTCGTACGAGAACAAGACGGTCACCATCAAGGGAAAGGTGACGAAGTGGCTGTGGACGAATCCCCATACGTTCCTCATGGTCGATGCGACCGATGAGAATGGGAAAGTCGTGCACTGGATTTGCGAGAACAATGCGCCGTCCACGCTCGTCAACTTTGGTTTCAACGCCAACACGTTCAAGGCCGGCGACGAAGTGACGGTGGTGATGTCAGCCGTGGCGAAAAACGGCACGCCTGCCGGGCGCATCACGAAGGTCATCCTCCCGGACGGCTTCGTCATGAATTCCGAGGTGCGATAGATGCGACGGCATTTTGTTGCCTCCGCGCTGGCGGTGGCGGCTTTGACGCTCTCGCCTGTCTTGTTCGCCCAGGCACCGGCCG
>DATDFH010000704.1:0-10571 GCA_036522715.1 Verrucomicrobiia bacterium | reverse complement strand
GGAGCGCACCCGGCCGCGGAACGGTTCCACGCGGCTCGTGCATGGTTCGTTCTACCCCCGCCACGTCCTCGACCTCGGCGATGCGTCAGGCGTGATCGACTGGGAACAATTCGGGCAGGGGCCGGCGGAACTCGACGCCGGAGAATTCCTCGCTGCAACCGCGCGAATCGGGTTGGCGTACGAACCGCACACGGCCGAGGCGGCGCGTGCGACGGAGGCATTCCTGGCCGCGACCGCAGACTTGTTGGATGAGCAGGCGCTCACCTGGTATCGCGTCGCCTCGCTCGTGCGCCTCGCCAACAAGCGGACCCGCCGCCCGGGCGACGATCCGGCGCTGGGACTCCCGCTGCTGAATGAGGCCACGCGGCTCGCCGACGCCGCCGGTATGAACGCCGAGGTGATGCGATGAAAGCCACCGCTGAACTTCCCAACGATCCGGCCCTGCCGGGATTGGCGGCGATCCGCGCGGAGGGGCTGGCTCGCGCGCTTCCCGAACTTGGTCTCGACGGCTGCGCCGATGAACTTTCGTTGTGCGGTTACTCGGCGGGTTCGCGCGCCACGTTCGAGGTCCGGGTCGGGCAGGGGCATTTCGCAGTCAAGGCATTCGCCGACGATCCGGCGCCGGAGGCCGCGCTGTACGAAGCGCTCGCCGCCGCCAGACGCGCGAACGGCACAAACGTTCACGCGCCCCCGTTGCTGGCGTGGAACCGCGATCTGCGGCTCCTGGCCATCGGCTGGTTGGAGGGGCCGACGATGAACGAGTTACGCAAGAGCGGACAAGGCCAACGCGCCGGTGAACTCGCCGCGCTCTGGATCAGGCACGCTGCGTCGTTGACGGTGAATCTCGGACCGCCGTTTGGCGCAGCGCGGATGCTGGCGCGTACGCGAAAATGGGCGGCCGATCTCGGCACGACGGATCGAGACATTGGAGCCGACGCCGCGACGTTGGCAGAAACGCTCGCATGCACGTTGCCGCCAGAAGGCACACCGCGACTGGTGCATGGCTCGCTGCACGCGCGGCACGTGCTCGATCTGGGCGACGGCCCGGGCTTGATCGACTGGCGGCATTTCGGGCAAGGCCCGGCTGAACTGGATGCGGCCATGTTCCTCGCCAACCTCTGGCGCAGCACGGTGCGGCACGAGGAGGACAGCGAGGCGGCCCGGGCGGCGGACGCGTTTCTGGCGGGCATCGGAGATTTTTTAGACCCGCGCGCGCTGGCGTGGCATCGCGCCGCGGCGCTCCTGCGACTCGCGCACAAGAAGATGACCGCCGGGCACGCGGAGTGGCCGGCGCTCGCGAAGGCGCTCCTCGCCGAGGCGGCGCGACTTGCCGGGCCCGCCGGCTGAGCACGGTGTAAAATTTCCGGTTGCGAACAGACGCCGTGCGGCTGAAATTTCCGCTGAAGAAAGGAAAGACCTTCGATTATGAAAACAACCGTATTGTTGATTGGAACAATTGGAACAGCGCTGCTGACGGCCTGCCCGGTCGCTCTGGCAAATAACATCGTTCAGCCCGAGGCCCGCGCACAGACCGCGCCTGTGCCGCATAGCAAGGACGCGGCGGACGACCCGGCAATCTGGATTCATCCGCGCGACCCGGCGTTGAGCCTCATCCTCGGCACGGACAAGCAGGGCGCACTGCACACGTACAACATGGACGGTTCGCCACACGAAGCGGTCGCGGACTCCACGAAACCCAATAACGTGGATGTGCTCTACGGTTTCAAAGTCGGCGGGAACGTGGTCGATCTCGCCGTGGCCGGTACACGCGGGGCCAAGTCGAAGAAGAGCAAGGGCAAAGGGGCGGGGGTGATGATATGGGCGATTGACCCGGCGACGCGGCGATTGTCGGATGTCACCGAGGGTGGCGCGATCCGCGTGCTCGGCGGGAAGGCCGCGCATGGCGTCTGTGGCTATCATAGCGCGCGCACCGGGCGGTCTTACGTTTTCGTCACGAGCGAGAAGGGCCAGGTGGAACAGTACGAATTGAAGGACGCCGTCAACGGAAAGATCAGCGGCGCGCTCGTGCGCACGCTCACATTGCGTTCGCTCGCCGAGGGCTGCGTGGCGGACGACGAACTGGGTTTCTTCTACGTCTCGGAGGAAACCGTGGGCATCTGGAAGTTTGGCGCCGAGCCGGACGCGGGCACCGAGGGCAGACTGATCGCCCGCGTCGGCGAGAACGGCCTGATCGCCGACGTGGAAGGGTTGACGATTTATTACGCGGCGCAACGACGCGGCTACTTGATCGCATCGAGCCAGGGCAACAACACGTTCAAGGTGTATGAGCGAACGGGAGAGAACCGCTTCGTGCTGACCATCGACCCGAAGGACGGCCGGATTGACGACGTGAGCGACACCGATGGCATCTGCGTGACCAGTTGTCCGACGTCGCGGCAATTCGCCCGGGGCCTATTCATCGCGCAGGATGGCACGAACGCGGGCGGGAACCAGAACTTCAAGCTCTACGCCTGGGAGGACATTGCGGGAACCAACCTGTTGATCGACACGAACTGGCAACCGCGCGGCGCGGCACGTTAGGGGGAATCACTCGTAGCGCAGCGCGTCGATCGGATCGAGCTGCGAGGCTTTGCGGGCGGGATAGAAGCCGAAGAAAATTCCCACCGCCGCGCTGAATCCGAATCCAATCAACACCGCATCGGGGGGAATCAACGTCGGCCAGTCGGCGAGAATCGTCATTGCCTTCGCGGCGCCCGCGCCCAAGGCGATGCCGATCAATCCGCCCAGCACGCTGAGGGTGATCGCCTCGAAGAGAAATTGCCGCCGGATGTCGCGGCGATGCGCGCCCAGCGCGATGCGAATGCCGATCTCGCGGGTGCGCTCAGTGACGCTCACGAGCATGATGTTCATGATGCCGATGCCCCCGACGACCAGCGACACACTCGCGATGAGTCCCAGCAGCAGCGTCATCGCCCGTGCGGTTTGCGTGGCCGCCTCGGCGATGTCGAGCTGGCTCTTGACCTTGAAATCGTCGTCGCTGCCCTTCTCGAGGTGGTGGCGCTGGCGGAGAAGGTCGGTGACGTTCTTTTCCACGTTGGGCAGCTCATCGAGGCTGGAGGCTTGCAGGTAGATGCGCCGCACGCCGGACTGTTTGCCGACCAGTTGTTTGATCGCGGTGCTGTAAGGCACGATGATGTTGTCGTCCTGTTCGGAGCCGCTGACCGATGCGCCCTTGGAAGCGAGCACGCCGATGACCTTGAACGGCGAATTGCGGATGCGGATGATTTCGCCAATCGGGTCGGCCTCGCCGAACAACTCTTCGGCGGCGATGGATCCGATCACCGCCACCTTGGTGGAGCCGCGTTCGTCCTGTTCGCTGAAAATCTCGCCGTCGGTCACCGGCCATTGGCGGATGGCGAAATAGTCAACCGATTCGCCGTAGATGTCGGTGGACCAATTGCGGTTGCCGGCGACAACCTGGGTTTTGATTTTCACCTCGGGGCTCACGCCGAGCACGTCGGGGATTTCGCGCCGGATCGCCTCGGCGTCATCCACCGTCAACGCGCCCGAACTGCCCAGGCCCAGTTTGATGGCGCTCTTGCTGATGCTACCGGCCGAGACCTGGATCACATTCTGGCCCAGCGTGGCGACCTGCGCCTCGACCTTCGCCCTGGCGCCGGCGCCGATGCTGAGCATGGCGATGAGTGAGCCGACGCCGATGATGATGCCCAAGGCCGCGAGACTGGCGCGAAGCTTGTTCCGGGTCAGGGCGTGCAGCGCAATGCGGCTGGCGTTGAAGGCTCTCATGATACGAAGGTCAGTTCGGACTGGATTTCACGCTCGCGCGGCGAGAGGCCCGGCAAGCCCAATTCGGGCTGCAACTCGCGCATGCTGTCCGCGTCCGCTTCGCCGTTGTGACCGGTTGCGGCACGCGTGTCGCTGAGAACCTTGCCGTCGCGCATGACAATGGTGCGCCTGGCGTACGCCGCGATGTCCGGCTCGTGCGTGACAAGGACGATGGTGATGCCGCGCCCGTTGAGGTTCTGGATCACCTGCATGATTTCGGCGCTGTTGCGGGTGTCGAGATTGCCGGTCGGCTCGTCGGCCAGCAGGACGGACGGCTCATTGACCAGCGCGCGGGCAATGGCCACGCGCTGCTGCTCGCCGCCGGAAAGCTGGTTCGGATAATGCCGGGCGCGGCGCTTGAGACCGACGAGTTCGAGCGCGCGCTTGGCCCGACGGCGGCGATTTCGGCCGCGCCAGCCGTAGGCGTAGAGCATCGGCAGCTCGACATTGCGTCGCGCCGAGGTGCGCGGCAGCAGGTTGAAGGTCTGGAAGACGAAACCGATCTTTTCGTTGCGGATGTCGGCCAGCTCGTCGTGGTCGAGGCCAGAGACATCCACGCCATCCAGCAAATAACGGCCGCGGGTAGGGCTGTCGAGGCAGCCGAGGATGTTCATCATGGTGGACTTGCCGGAGCCGCTCGATCCCATGATCGCGACGAACTCGCCTGCGCGAATCTCCAGCGACACGTCGCGCACCGCAGGCACTTCAACTTCGCCCGCGTAGTACGTCCGGCTGATGTGATCGAGTTTGATCAATGCACTCATGGCGATGCGGTCCGGCGCTGGCGCGTTGAACGCGATGCCGCCGGAACTATTTCTTGTGACCGGTAAACAACCCGGCCAGTTCAGTGACGCGGCCACTCAATCCGCCAACCAAGCCGTCCAGGTCCGACCCTTTGGGCTTGGGGAGGGTCATGCTAGTGAGCACCTTGTCCCCGTCGTTCAACCCGTCGAGGACTTCGGTGAAGCTGCCGTCGGTGATGCCCGTCTTGATCGACAGCGGCAACAGCCCGCCGTCGGGGTCCGCCGGGTCGAGCAGCAGATAGACAGTGTGCTCGGATTTCTTCTTTTCCTTGTCCTTGCTCTTCCGGGAGCCGCTGGACTTCTTGTCGGGTTTCGATTCCTTCTCGGGTTTGGAGTCCGGGTCCGACGAGAGCGAAGCCAGGTCGGTCGATTTGGCCTCGCCGGCTTTGGGCGGTTTGAAGCGCAGTGCGGCATTGGGAATTTTCAGTGCGTTGTCGCGCTTGGCGATGATGACCGAGGCGTTGGCGGTCATGCCCGGTTTGAGTTTCAGGCCCGGGTTCTCCACGGCGATGATCGTCTCGTAGGTCACCACGTTCTGTTCGACGATCGGCGCGTTGCGCACCTGGACGACCTTGCCCTGGAATGTCGTGCCGGGGAACGCGTCCACGGTGAACGTCACGGGCTGGCCGGTTTCGATGCCCCCGATGTCCGCCTCGGGGACACGCGCCTCAATCTGCATCTTGGTCAGATCGTTGCCGATGACGAACAGCTTGGGCGCGCTCAAGCTCGCGGCGACGGTCTGGCCGACGTTGACGTCGCGTGAAATGACCATGCCGTCGATGGGCGCGTAGATCGTGCACCGCTCCAGATCCACCTGCGCCTTCTTGACCGCGGCTTCGTTGATTTTCACGTTGGCCTCGGCCTGATGCAGATCGGCGGTGGCCTTTTCGTAGTCGGCCTTTGTGTTCAGCTTGTCGGCTTGCAAGGACTTGGCGCGCGCGGCATTGAGTTGGGCATATTCCAAGGCGGCCTTCGCGCTGGCGAGGTTGCCTTCGGCCTGAAGCAGATTGGCCTCGTACGTGGCCGGATCGAGTTTGGCGATCACCTGACCGTCTTTGACAGTGGAGTTGAAGTCCACGAGGAGTTTCAGGATGTTGCCGGAAATCTGGCTGCCGACCTCCACCTTGACCACCGGATTCAACTGACCGGCCGCCGTCACGGCCTGCGCCAGATCGCCGCGTGACACCACGACGGTCTTGTACTCCGTCGTCGGAGCGGCCAGCGGTTGCTGCTGCTTCCAGTACCGCGCGCCGTAAGCGACGCCGCCTGTCAATATCGCCAAAAGGAATATTCGTTTGAGCCAACGAGATGCTTTTCGTGCGTTCATGAGACCCTCCAGTTCTGGTCCGGCGTAATAACGCGCAGAAAAAATAGAATTGCAAATGTCATGATGGAGCGAGGCGCCAGTCACCGCGCCGGAACCATCCACAAGGATTCCCGTGGAGAATCCCGACGCGTCGAAGCCGACTAAACGGCGCTGCCTTTCGTGAGTCTGACAGGCTCGAGCGGCCCCCAGTTCAAACTCATTGCGAACCTATGCATCCGGAACTGGATGCGCCACTAGACCAGTTCCCGCCTCGAGGTCACCAAACGACCCGGCCGCCTCGAGACCACCGCTCAACCGGCCTTCAAAGTAACGTTGGCTTCTACGATCCCTTTGGCGACGGCATAGCGGGTCAGGCCGGCGATGTCGTGGATGCCGAGCTTGTTCATCAGTTGCTGGCGGTGCTTCTCAACGGTCTTGATGCTGATGCCCAGTTCGGAGGCGATCTGCTTGTTGGCGCCGCCCTCGGCGATGAGCTGGAGCACCTCCGCTTCGCGCGAAGTCAGCCGCCCGCTGTCTTTGCGCACCGGAACGCCTTTGAGCAACGAGTCGCGATAATGCTCCATGATGCGGCGGGAAACGGCGGGGCTGAAGAATGTATTGCCGCGCCGCACTTCGCGGATCGCCTTCAACAAATCCGCGGCGGCGGTTTGCTTGAGCAGGTAGCCCGCGGCGCCCGCCCCGGTCAACTGTTGCACGTACTCGTCGTCGCTATAGGACGAGAGGATCAGCACCTTCGCGGACGGGACCTCCTTGGTGATCTGCCGCGTGGCCTCCAGGCCGTTGAGCAGCGGCATGGCGATGTCCATCAACACCACCTCGGGCTGGAGTTTCCGGGCCTGTTGCACCGCCTGCCGGCCGGTCTCGGCTTCGCCGACAATCGCGATGTCCGGTTCGGCGTCCAACAGGACGCGCAGTCCCTGCCGGACCACGGTGTGATCGTCAGCCAGTAGAACACTTATCTTTTGCATGGGATCAGGTTGATCGCGTCGGATGAATCTTCCCTCGTCGGGACGCCGCCCATCTTCAATGGAATTTCCGCCCACACGGTCGTCCCTTTGCCAGGTGCGGACCGCACCGCGAAGCGGCCGTTGAGCAGCCGCACGCGTTCCTGCATGCCCAACAGGCCGAGCCGCTTTTTTCGCCGGCCGGAAAGTCGCGCCTCAACCGGGAAGGCTTTGCCGTTGTCCTTGATCTGGACACGCACCGCACCCCGGCGGGTTTCCAGCGTGAGGTCCACGCGGCTGGCCCGCGCGTGTTTGGCCACGTTGGTGAGGCTTTCCTGCGCCACGCGGAACACCACGGTTTTCTGTTCGCTGTTCAACGCCTCCACTTCCGGGCTGCCGCGAAAGCGCGGGCGCACCCCGGTGCGTTCCGCGAACGCCTTGAGGTAGGAGCGCAACGCGGGCAGCAAACCGAGATCGTCGAGCATCGCCGGGCGCAGCTCGCGGGCGAAGCCGTGCACCGTTTCCATCGTTTGCTGCAACACACCCTGCGTGTCGGCGATTTTCTTTTTGAGGAGTTTGCCATCCACCGCGCCATTCTTCTGCAGCATCGCCAGGTTCATGTGAATGGCCGTCAGCGCCTGGCCGACTTCGTCGTGCAACTCGCGGCTGATGCGTTGACGTTCGGTTTCCTGCACGTGAAGAATCTGGTTGGAGAGGTTGCGCAAATCCCGGTTCAGCGCGGCGAGTTCGGCGTTGCGGCGTCCGAGCGCGGCGTTGAGCTGGCGCAGGCGGAGATTCGCCTCGCGGAAGCCACGATGCTCCACCTCGAATGGAGAGAGCGCTTCCATGAAAAAAGTTTCCGCGGCCTTAAGCCTGCGCGCCTTTGCATCGGCGGAGAGCCCTGGCGACAGGCAGGACGCCAGCGCCTGCTGGTGAACGCGGGCCACGTCGAGCACACCCAAGCCGCGCGTGATGGCCGTGCGACCCAGTTCGTAAGCCTCCTGAAGCAGCGCCTCCTGCTGCCGGGCCAGATAACGGCACAGCGCGGCGGCATATTGCCGGGACAACGTGCGCATGCGGCTATTCATGGCGACCTCCAAGATATCGCACGACGAGCACCAGCGCATCGTCGTGGCCCCGGAAGTGGCGATCGAGGATGCGGTCGGCGATTTGTTGCGGCGGATCGCTCTGCACGAATCCGTCGAGGAAGCCCGCGTCGATGCCATCGGTGGCGAAGACAAGCAGATCTCCCGGCGCGATGGTCGTCATGCTGGCGCGCAGTTCGGGCAACTGGTAGCCGACCAGCCCGCCGCGCAACAGCGCCCGCTCGGAACCGGGCTGCCCCTGGGCGTCGGCGCGCAGCAGCGCCGCCTCGACATTGCCCACGCCGAGCCACGTCAGGCGCTCCTCGACGGGCCGCAACGACGCGACCGTCATCACCACGCCACGGGTCTGCATCAACGCCGCGTGGCAGCGCAACACCAGCGGGACCAGCGGTTCCTCGGCGTGCTGATCGAGGACGCCGACGGCGATTCGCGCCGCGACCGTGGCTTCTTCCCCGTGGCCCAATCCATCCACCACGGCCAACAGGACGCCGTCGTTGAGCGGCTTGACCAGGTGCAGGTCGCCCGAGACGGTCTGCCCCGGCAGCGCGCGCGCGGCCACGCCCCATTCGGTCAACTGGTCCGACATGACAGAACTAATGTGCATTTTTTGAGCGCCACTTTTTCATCGTGATCGTCGTCCCGACGCCGACTTTGGAAACAATGTCAAAGTCGTCCATCAAAACCTTCGCGCCGGGCAGACCCACACCCAGACCCCGGCGCGTCGAATAGCCGTATTGCATCGCCTGTGCGACGTCCGGGATGCCGGGCCCTTCGTCGCGCGCCACGACGCACAAGCCGGGGCGGCCATTGTTGTTCGTGGGCGCGAGAACGATCTCGCCGTTCCGGGCGTACTCGACGATATTGCGCGACACCTCGGAAATGGCCGCCGCGATGAGCGTCAAATCCGCGCCCTCGAAGCCCAGTTCCTTCGCCAGGGAGCGGCCCTTCTGTCGCGCCGTCACAATGTCCGCCTCGGACACGATCGGCACCCGTGTTTCATTTGCCGGCATGGTGGTGGTCCCTCTTGGTTTGGCGGTCGAGATGTTCCAGCCCTTCCTCAAGGTCCAGCGCCGTGCCGACCCCTTCGAGCGTCAGCCCCAACTGCACCATCGTGAACGCCACCTCCGGCTGGATGCCGACGATGACCGTCTCAGCCCCGCGCAATCTCAGCATGTGCGCAATGGCCCGCAGCGTGCGCGTCGCAAATGAATCGATGATGTCCAGCACCGTCACGTCAACGATCACCCCGCGCGAACGGTAGTGGCCCACCCGTTCCGACAAATCATCGCGCAACTTCAACAGGTCCTGGTCGGAGAGCGCCGACTGGATGCTGGCGATCAGGTAATCGCGCTGTTTGAGAATCGGAACTTGCATCGTGTCTCATTCTGGCGGGCGCTCAAGCGGCGCGGCTTCCCCCACCGTGATGACCTTGTAACCGAGCTGCCGCTCGGCCTCCTCGATGCCGCCCTGCAAGTCGCCCACTGCGTTCATCTTGGTCAAGTTGACGCCGATGGTGACGAGGGTCTGGGCGATTTCCGACGATAGCCCGGTGATGATGACGCTCGCGCCCATCAGCCGCGACGCCTCGACGGTTTGCACGAGGTGATTGGCCACGGCGGAGTCAATGGCCGGGACGCCCGTGATGTCCACCACCACGACCTTGGCGCGGTTGGCGCGGATGCCGCGCAGCAACTGCTCGGTCAACTGCCGCGCGCGCTGCGAATCGATCACGCCGATGATCGGCAGGATCAACAACCGCTCGCGCACCTGCAGCACGGGCGTGCTCAACTCGCGGATGGCCTCCTGTTGCTGTCGGATCACGCGCTCGCGCTGCTCGACGAAACTCACGCCCACCGTGTTGGCGATGCGGTTGGCGGCCGGCTCGTAGGCGTCGAGCACCTCGTTGAGGACCTGGAAGTCCGCCTGGTACTTCTCGAACAGCGAGCGCGCGAGGACGTCGCGCAGCAGCAGCACGATGCCGAGCACCTCGTGCGTCTCGACGCCACGCGGGATGATGCGCTCCGACAGGTCGCGCGCGTAGGCCTGCAACGCCTCGACGCTGCCCGTCTCCAACACCTCCACGTAATTGTCGTACACGGAAGTCGCTTCGGAGAAGATTTCCTCCTCACTCATCGCGGTGAGCAGTTCGGCCTCGCGGATGCGCTCCGCCCATTCCTCGCGCAACTGCGTGCGGTTCTGCCGCAGGTGCGCGACCAGTTCGCGCAGCAAGTCGGCCCGGCTTTCAGGCGGCTCCGTCAGAACCGCAACGTCGTCTTTTGTTATCCTATCATTTCGTCGTCTCATCGCAGGCCTCCGGGGTCAAAATAGCTCGGACGCCGTCCGTTTCAACTGGGGTGAAATACCCGTGCGGGGGTAGGTGAATACCCTATGTCCGATCGCCCGCCTGCCCGATCGCTTCGCACGAAGAAAAGCGACTTCACGCTGGAGTCGGTAACGACGCTGGGCGAGGTGAACCGTTGGACGCCCGTGCCCAACCCGCCGGCAATTGTGGACGATCAGTACACCATCTCCGTCAGCACGCCCGACGCGACCGGCTTCTTCCGCTTGCGTGCCAGCGGTCCGT
>DATDFH010000703.1:0-3013 GCA_036522715.1 Verrucomicrobiia bacterium | reverse complement strand
GCCGTCACTTACACTCCCGCGCCGAACTACAACGGCCCGGACACCTTCTGCTTCACGGTCAGTGACGGGTCGCTGCTCGCCACGGGCAAGGTTTCCATCACCGTCTCGCCGGTCAATGACACACCCATCGCCGGCGACCAGACCGTGACGACGCCGGAAGACACATCGACGAATCTCGTGCTCGTCGGCAGCGATGTTGAAGGTTCGGTCACGTTCGCCATTCTCGTCGCGCCCACCAACGGCGCGTTGAGCCTCTTCAACCCGGCCACCGGTGCCGTGACCTACACGCCTGGCCCGAACTACAACGGCCCGGACAGCTTCTGCTTCACCGTCAGCGATGGTTCCCTCACCGCAACCGGCAAGGTTTCCATCACGGTTTCGCCGATCAATGACGCGCCGCTCGCCAACAACCAGAGCGTGACCACGCCGGAAGACACGGCGACCAACCTCGTCGTCACCGGCAGCGACGTGGACAACGCCAGCCTCACCTACGCTGTGCTGGCCGGCCCATCGCACGGCAGCTTGGGCGCGATGAACTCGGCCAGCGGCGCCGTCACCTACACGCCCGCCAGCAACTACGCCGGCCCGGACAGTTTCACCTTCACCGTGAGCGACGGTTCGTTGCTCGCCACCGGCACCGTGAGCATCACGGTCTCGCCGATCAACGACGCCCCAGTCGCCAACAACCAAAGTGTGACCACACCGGAAGACACGGCGACGAACCTCGTCGTCACCGGCAGCGATGTGGATAGCGCCAGCCTCGCCTACGCCGTGCTGGCCGGTCCGTCGCACGGGAGTCTGGGCACGATGAACCCGACCAGCGGTGCTGTTACCTACACACCTGCCGCCGACTACAACGGCCCGGACAGTTTCACCTTCACCGTGAGTGACGGTTCGTTGTTCGCCACCGGCGCCGTCAGCATCACGGTTTCGCCGGTGAATGACAGGCCGGTTGCGAACGATCAAAGCGTGAGCACCCCGCAGGAATCGCCGAAGAACCTGGTGCTCACGGGCAGCGACGTGGAAACCGGGAGCCTCAGCTTCGCGATTCTCACCAACCCCGCGCGCGGCGGATTGTCGGGGCTGAACGCCAGTTCCGGCGCGGTGACTTACACGCCCGCCTTCGACTACATTGGGCCGGACAGCTTCACGTTCACCGTCAGCGACGGCTCGTTGCAGGCCACCGGCACCGTCAGCATCACCGTCACGCCGTCGGCTGACGTTGCGGTGTTCAAGACCGGCTCGACCAACGCCACGCCGAACGCGACGCTGATTTACACGATCACTGTCACCAACTTTGGCCCGTCCACCGCCACGAACATCGTCGTCGTGGACACGCTGCCGACGAACGCCGTGTTTGTGAGCGCCTCGGCGGGCGGCGCGAACTCTGGCGGCGTGGTCACCTGGCCCACCCTCGCCACGCTCGCGCGCAACGCGACGACCAACTTCTCCGTCACCGTCACCGTCAACGCGCCGACCAACAGCTTGGTCGTGAACGTCGGCTCCGGCAGCTCCAGCACGCCCGATCCCGACCCGTCGAATAACACCGGCACTGACCCGCGCTCGCGCGTGACCACCACCGTCGTGCCCGTGCAGTTCGGCCTCCTGCAAAGCGCGAACCTGTTCAATCCACAGACCGGTTTATTCGAGCAGCGTGTCACCGTGACCAACACCGGCCCATCCACCGTGGCTGCATTCCAGTTGCTTGTCGGCAACATCAATTCCACCAACGGCGTGCCGCGCACCAACGTGTCGCTTTACAACGCCTCTGGCACGAACGTGGCGGACAGCCGGCCTTACGTTCAATACAACTCCCCGCTCAATCCGGGCAGCAACGTGACGTTGGTCCTCGAATTCTACGTGCCGGACCGCAAACCGTTCACCAACTCGGTGGAAGCCCTGGCCGTGTTGCCCGCCGCCGCCGGCACGAACGCCGGACCGGGCGTGGTCATTGACCGCACGTTCGTGGATTCGCGGTTCAGCCCGGCGCGGTTCGTCATCGAGTGGACCAGCGTGCCCGGCAAGACCTACACGATCATCTATCGCGACAGCCTGGATTCGCCGTGGTTGGTGGCCACGCCCACCGTCACGGCCAGCGCGAATCGCGTTCAGTGGTACGATGACGGCCCGCCCAAGACCGTCAGCCCGCCGTTCCAGGGCGTGAACCGGTTCTATCGGGTCATCGCCAATCCATAAACGACCAACGCTTTAACACGCATGAAAACAACACACCTTACCTGGTCTGTTCTGGTTGCCGTCGCGTTCCTTGCGCCCGCCACAATGCGCGCGGAGGAAACCGTCACCAACCGCCTCACGATCTCAGCGCGGCTCGGGTTGAACATCTCGGCGAAGTTCACCGGCAGCACCGCCGGCCTGCCCGTCCCAATCACGCCGCGCCCCACCGGTTACGACTACTACGACGACGGTTACGTGCGTACCGACATCAGCGACAATTACGGCGGACAAACGTGGTATTGGGGTTACGACAACAGCGCGACGTATCCCGCTGGCCAGGTGTCCGACGGAGCCTCGTTTCCGGCGAACACAATTCTGATGAGCCGCACGACGCCGACCGGGGATTTCACTTCGCCTTCATTCGACTCCGATCCACAGCCTGGCTTCGAACTGGCCTACGACCGGCATCTAGGGAAGGCAAGCGGCGTGAATTACGGCGTCGAGGTCGCGGGGAACTTCATGCAGATTTCCCTGCGCAACAGCAGCACCCTCGTTGGTAACGCCACGCGCGTGACCGACGCATATCCGTTCACGCCCGGCACCACGCCGCCCGGCGCGACGCCGGAGAATCCGTATCAAGGCAGCTTCGAGGGGCCAGGCTTCACCATCGGCACGAACTTCACTTCGAGCAGCGCGGTGGTCGCAAACGGCTTCACCGTCACCGGCACGCGGCAGATAGAAGCCGACTTGTGGGGCGCGCGGCTCGGCCCGTATCTGGATTTCCCGGTCACTGAAAATCTCAACGTCTGGGTCTCCGGCGGCCTCGCCGTTGGCTTGC
>DATDFH010000702.1:0-3970 GCA_036522715.1 Verrucomicrobiia bacterium | reverse complement strand
GGCGGCTATTACGGCTACGCTTGGGCCGACGCCATCGCGCAGGACATGGCGACGGAGTTTGAAAAATCTCCGCAAGGTTTCTTCGACGCGAAGGTCGGCCGGCGTCTGCGCGATGAAATCTACGCGACGGGCGGCGCGCGCGATGTCAATGAGTCCATCGAGAAGTTCCTCGGCCGGCCGTGGCGGCTCGAACCGTTCCTGCGCCACATCGGTATCGAGAAGAACTGACCGCGCTCCGTGCAACGCCGCACCTTCCTCACCTCGCTGGCCGGCGGACTCGCGCTCGCCGGCTGCGGCAAACCCGAGACGCTCGTCTCCGTCGGCAATCGCACGCACACCCTCCACGTCGGCAACGGCACCGAGCCGCGCGATCTCGATCCGCAGACCATCACGGCGCTCACCGACTCGTTCATCACCACTACGCTCTTCGAGGGCATCGTCTCGCTGAACCCCGACACGATGGAGCCGTTGCCCGGTGTCGCGGAGCGCTGGGAGATTTCGGACGACCAGTTGGTTTACACGTTTCACTTCCGCGCCGACGCGCGCTGGTCCAATGGCGACTCCGTCACGGCCGACGACTGGGTTTATTCCCTCCGCCGGATTCTCGCGCCCGAACTCGGCTCCGAATATTCCTACATGCTTTATCCGGTGAAGAACGCCGAGCCGTTCAATCTCGGGAAGCTGAAAGACTTCGCCGCCGTCGGCGTGAAGGCGCTCGACCCGCGCACGCTCCAAATCACGCTCGCCAGTCCCACGCCGTATTTTCTTTCGCTGCTCGTGCACCAGGCGTGGTCGCCCGTGCAACAGCGGACCATCGAGAAGTTTGGCCGCATGACCGACCGCATCAGCAAATGGACCCGTCCCGGCAACCTCGTCGGCAACGGCCCCTTCGTCCTCACCGAATGGCGCGTCGCCGATGTTGTCGCCGTGAAAAAATCCCCCACCTACTGGGACCGCGCGAACGTCGGCCTCGACGAGGTTCGTTTCTATCCCGTGGAGAATACTTCCACCGAGGAACACATGTTGCGCGCGGGCCAGTTGCACGTCACTTACGCGGTGCCGCGAGCGAAGATCGATCTCTATCGGCGCGAACATCCCGACCGCATCCACATCGATCCGTGGCTGGAGACCGATTACCTCCGCGTCAACGTCACCAAGGGGCCGCTCAAGGACAAACGCGTCCGCCGCGCGCTCGCCCTCGCGCTCGACCGGCGCGGCCTCACCGACAACGTCATGCGCGGCGGCGAGGTGCCGGCGTTTTCCTTCACGCCGCCCGGCATGCCCGGCTACCGCACCACCGCGCGCATCGAGGGCAATGCCGACACCGCGCGCCGGTTGCTCGCCGAGGCGGGATTTCCCGGCGGCAAGGGCTTCCCCGAATTGGAACTCCATTACGCCACTTCCGAGACCGGCATGAAAATCTGCCAGGTGCTCCAGGAGCAGTGGAAGAAGGAGCTGGGCCTCCCGATCACGCTGCGCAACGAGGAGTTCAAGGTCTATCTCGACACCCAGCGCAAGATTGCCTACGACCTCTCCTTCTCGATCTGGGTGGCAGACTACGCCGACCCGGCCACGTTCCTCAACCTCATGGTGACCGACGGCGGCAACAACCAGACCCATTGGGGCCGCAAGGAATACGACGATCTCCTCGACGAGGCCGCGCGCACGCTCGACCCGCGGCGGCGCTTCGCGGTGTTCGACCGCGCGGAGAATTTCCTGATGGACGAACTGCCGGTGTTGCCGGTGTTCTTCGGCACGCACGTGTATCTCAGTCTGCCGGAGGTCAAGGGGCACCGGCCGAGCGTGGCCGGCAACATCATCTGGAAGAACGTGCGCCTGGAACTGCCGCGCGAAGTCACGGCGGTGCCAAGGTGAGGGCCGGAAACGAAGCGCAGTCTTGTCAAAGCCGCCTCCGTGCGCCAGAGTTTCGCCCATGAAGAAAGAGTTCGTCTTCCAGATCGAACAGGACGAGGACATGCTCGTGGCCACCTGTCACGATCCCGAGATGGCGACGCAGGGAGAAAGCCTCGATGAATTGATCGCCATGATCCGCGATCTGGTTCAATGCCGCTTCGGCGAAAAGGATGAACGCTTGAGCTGGCCGATCCGCCTCCATTTTCTGCACGATCCGATCCTGTCGCCGCAGGCGGCATGAAGCTCCCGCGCGATCTTTCTGGCGAGGAGGTGGGACGCGCCCTGAAACGGCTGGGGTTTGAATTCGTTCGTCAGACCGGCTCGCACCGGATGTTCACCAAGGGGCCGCTTCATCCGTGCGTGCCGATGCACCGCGTCCTCAAGCCGAAGACTCTGCAATCCATCTTGAAGCAGGCCGGCATCACCGTCGAAGAGTTGGTGGAGAATCTTTGAAGGCCACCGGCCGAGCGTGGCCGGCAACATCATCTGGAAGAACGTGCGCCTGGAACTGCCGCGCGAAGTCACGGCCAGATAGTGGAAGATCAACTGGCCCGCCGGTCCTGAGGTTCAGCGCTTCCCGTTCTTCATTCGCGCGTCGTTCAGCGAAACGATGTGCAGCGGATCAATGCTCACCCCGTAGCCGTCCCGATCAATCACCAACACCGCGTGTTTGCCGAGCGCGATGAAATCCTGATGCGGAATCGGGAATTTCCGTCCGTCGGAGAGGCGGATCACAAACGGCCTGGGGTCTTCATGCAGCCGTTTCCGAACTCGCTCGACGTTCATGCTCGCTTCCTGCCTTGAAACAACCCGTTCGTCAAGCTGGCACCTGATCTGGAAGAACGTGCGTCTGGAACTGCCGCGCGAGGTCACGGCGGTGCGGAGGTGAGGGTCA
The DNA here is from genome assembly GCA_036522715.1 of Verrucomicrobiia bacterium. Taxonomy (GTDB): domain Bacteria; phylum Verrucomicrobiota; class Verrucomicrobiia; order Limisphaerales; family JACQFS01; genus DATDFH01. The sequence goes on along the minus strand of DATDFH010000702.1, from coordinate 1,161 downwards.
GGCGCGGATTGGCGCAACCTAACCGCCGTGCCTTGCTCTGCCCATTATTCCGCCACCAGCGTGATGTTCACCAGCCACTGATGCGCGTCGGTGGTCGTGCCGCGGAGGGTGGTGACGGCCAGGCCGACGGCCTCCGCGGGGCCGGGCGCAAACACCGCCTTGCCTTGCGCCGTGGCCACCACCTGCCAGTGATTGGTGCCGCCGGTGCTGGTCAGCTCCAGCTCCCCCTCGGCCAACGCGCCCGTGGCCCGTTGCGTCACCGTCACGCGCAGCAGCGCCGTCTCGCCCGCCGTGAACAAGAGCGGCCCGCTCACCGTGAGGTGGCGGCCCTGCTCGCTCACGCGGGCGACCGGGTCAATCGTGTTCTGCGCAATTCTCGCGAAGGCCGTGCGGGCGACGAAGACGCCGGCCACGCTCGCCAGCAGGGCCGCCGTCACCAGCCAGGTGCGGGGGGCGCGGAGGAAGGGAGTCGTTTGATTTGTATTCATGGTCATGGGCCTTTCGCGGTTGCGGTTGGGGGAACGTGTTGGAGACGAGTAAGGGGATTTGGCGGCGGAGAAGCAAGCCGGGAATGCCCCCGCGCCCCTCGCGAAGCGCGCGCGCGTCGCGCCGATGCGAAGCGGGGCAGGGCCGCATCCGTTTGGAGTCCCGGCTTTAGCCGGTCGGATGTCTTGGGGGTGCGAGGGACCGGCTGAAGCCGGGACTCCAAACGGCGCGCACGGAAGTGCCGCGCCCTACCTGCCGCTGCATCGCGACAAGCCGTGGGTGTAATCCGCGCAGCCACCGTTTCGGGCGGGAAAGCCGTGGTTTCGTTGCGCAAAACCCCGGCTGCATCCGCTACAACCAGAGTTTCACGGCGTGAAACCGGAGCTTCATCCGGCAAAACCACGGTTTCGTCCGGTGAAACCACGGTTTCGTCCGGCGAAGTCGCGGTTTTTTCCCGTGAAACCACGGTTTTTTCCCGTGCGACCACGGTTTCTTCCCGTGCGACCGTGGTTTTATCCCGTGCAACCACGGTTTTGCCGCGTGCAGGAGCGGGTTTGTGGGCCGAAACCACGGGTTGAGCCGCCCAGACTGCGGTCGGAGCGCGAAAAACTTTCGCCTGATAGTCCTTGCTATCGGCCGGCCGCGCTGCGCCTACTGCCCGCGTCACTCCAACGG
>DATDFH010000701.1:0-3861 GCA_036522715.1 Verrucomicrobiia bacterium | reverse complement strand
ATGCGCCGCCATTCCTCGTCGTCCACGGTGACAGCGACAATCTCGTTCCGCAATGGCATGCCGAGAAGTTGACCGCCGCGCTCAAGCAGGCCGGTGTGCCGGCGGAATTGATCATCGTGAAGAACGGCAACCACGTGATGTTCCCAGCGAAGAAAGGCGAACCCGCGGAACCGAGCTTCAACGAACTGAACCAGCGCGTCGCAAAATTTTTCGAGCAGCACCTCGGGAAGTGATGGCGGGCCGCCGCACGTTACATGCCTTCGCCAAACAGGTTGGCCAGTCTCGCCGCGAGCTTCCGTCGCGCGACGCCATAGGAAAAATATTTCAACCCCAGCTCGAAGTTCGTCTTCGCCCACTCGTCACGGAGCGATTGGTTCGTCAGGATTTCGCGCGTCTGCTGCACGACCTGGTTGGTGATGAGTTGCGACATCTTGATGGTTTTGAATCCAAGCGGGTCGATATCGCGCGCATAGACGGCGTAGGTGTTCACGACGACGGGCTTGCCGAAGTAGATCGCTTCGAGGAACGCGTTGCCGAAACCTTCGTAGAAACTCGGATACGTCACGAGGTCGGCGTGCGGGTAGAGGTCGTAGAGCGTGTAGAGCTTCCTGCCTTGGGCGTCCGTGCCGCGCTGCTCGCCCACGCGATCGGCGACGAACCGCACGTCGATCCGCGCGTCTTCTATGCGCTCGCGGAGGAGTTGCATGTAGGCGCTGCCCTCGTCGCCGGCCGGATGCGAGATCACCAGCTTGGCGCGCGGGTCATTGAGGCGGCGCACCAGTTCGATGGCGTGCTCAATACCTTTGCGCGCAACCACGCGCGTGGGCTGGAGGATGAACCAGTCACCGTCGCTCAGGCCGATTTCGCGGCGCACATCGGCGTTGTAATCATCCAGCGGCGGCGGCGGCTTCTCGAACTCGATGACATTCGGAATGATCGTCGAGCCAAGGCCACAGCGGCGGGCGAGTTCCCGCTGCGCCATGGAATTGATGACCACGTGTTCGATCTGAAACATCGCCGGCGGAAACGCGGCCTGCAGGTAGTCGTTGATGCCGCTGAGGGTGAACCGGTCGCGTTCCCACGCGAAATCGTGGTGGTGCGCGATCACCGGCAAGGTCGTCTCCGCGATCACTTCGGTCATCGCCAGGCCCAGGGGCACGTGCATCGGGATGGCGAGAATGTTCTCCGGGACCAGCACCTCGATCTGGAACTTCGCGATGAAGCGATAGATTTCGTCCTTGAGATGCTCCTTCATCGCCTGGATTTGGTTGGTGATGGTGCGGTTGCGAACCGGCACGCCGAAGAGCTGGTTCTGCAGCGCGGCGACCTCCATGTGATTGAAAAAGGCGAGCGGCGCCTGATAGCTCACGTGTTCGGGCGCATCAAGCACGCCGGCGAACCAGAAACAATGATGATCCATGCCCGCCAGAATCTCCGCCCACTTGCGCGCCTCGAGTGTCACGCCGTCGGTGCCTTGGAAGCGCGTCGAAAGAAAGCCGATGCGCCTCGGCGAACCTGTGCTCAAGTTTAGTGTGCTCGTCATGCCGGTGATGAAAGCACCTGTTCCGACGGTGACAAACGAATTGTTGTTGCGCGCACCATGAAGTCCCTGCCTCCGGATTTTCGGGCAACCGCGCTCGCGCATCTCGCCGCCCTCTATGGCGACGCAACGGCGCGCGAGGTGATTCCCCGCTTGGAAGCATTGCTCCAAAACCATCGTGCCTCGGGCCGCGCCACTGCCGGATGCGGTGCTCTGGCGTTGAGCGAACGCGACGTTTTGCTGATCACCTACGGCGACCAGGTGCGCGAGGCCGGCAGCACGCCGCTCCAGACACTGGCCCGGTTTTGCGAAGATCATCTTCGCGACGTCGTCAGCGGCGTGCACATCCTCCCCTTCTATCCATTTACGTCCGACGACGGCTTCTCGGTGACGGATTGCTTCGCGGTTGATCCGGAACTCGGCACTTGGGAGGACGTGCGTCGTCTCGGCGGGTCGTTCGAACTCATGTTCGATGCGGTGTTCAATCACATGTCGGCGCAGAGCGAATGGTTCAAGCGCTTCCTCGCCGGCGATCCGGCCTTCCGTGATTTCTTCGTCACCGTGGAAGGCAATCCCGACCTCTCGCAAGTCGTCAGGCCGCGTGCGCTGCCGCTTCTGACGGGGTTCAACGGCGCGTCCGGTCCGGTCAAAGTCTGGACCACGTTCAGCGCCGACCAGGTGGATGTGAACGCGAAATATCCGGAAGTGTTCCTGCGTCTGCTGGAAGCGTTGCTCTTCTATGTGGCGCGCGGCGCGCGGTTCATCCGGCTCGATGCTATCGCCTACCTGTGGAAGGAGATCGGCACGCCGTGCATCCACCTGCCGCAAACTCACCGCGTCATCCAGTTCATGCGGACGGTGCTTGACGCCGTCGCGCCGCACGTCCTCCTCATCACCGAAACCAACGTGCCACACGTGGACAACGTTTCTTACTTCGGCGACGGGACGAACGAGGCCCAACTCGTTTACAACTTCGCCCTGCCGCCGTTGGTGCTGCACACCCTCGCGACCGGCAACGCCGCGCACCTCACCCGTTGGGCGCGGACCCTGCGGCTGCCGTCCGACCGTGTCACCTTCTTCAACTTCCTCGCGTCGCACGACGGGATCGGCGTGAACCCCGCGCGCGGCATCCTCAGCCCGGTTGAAATCGACGCGCTGGTCGCTCGCGCAACGGCGCACGGCGGCTACGTTTCGCACAAACACAATCCGGACGGCTCGAAGAGTCCCTACGAACTGAACGTGAATTATTTCGACGCGCTCTCAAACCCTGCCGCCGGCGAGCCGCGCGGAACGCAGGTCAACCGATTCCTTTGCGCGCACGCGATCCAGCTCGCGCTCGCCGGCGTGCCGGGCATCTATTTCCATTCGCTCTTCGGCTCGCGCAACGACCGCGCGGGCGCCGAGTCGAGCGGCATCCCGCGGCGCATCAACCGCCAGAAGCTCCGGCGCGCCGAAATCGGGCGCGAACTGGCAGATAGCGGTTCGCTGCGCGCACAGGTCTTTGGTGGATTGAAGAAATTGCTCCAAGTCCGCCGCCGCCATGCGGCATTCCACCCGAACGCGTCACAGGAGATCCTCGCCGTGGGCGACCGCGTCTTCGCGTTACGGCGCACGGCCATCGACGGCAGCCGACGGATGCTGTGCTTGCAAAACGTGGCGAATGAATCCGTCACCGCCACCGTTCCGGTGAGTGGCGCGTGGGCGGACCTCCTGTCGGACGCGAGCGTGAACTCGATCGGCGGCGTCTTGTCGTTGACACTTTCTCCGTATCAGGTCGCTTGGCTTGAGTCGCGCGCCTAGTCCGTCGTCAGCTTGCGCTGAAATTGTTCCCACGTTCCGGCACCCATCCCGTCGGCAGCGGATGAGGTGAGTTGCCAGGTCTGGAAGCCTTGCGCGCGCGCCGGCTCAATGTCGTTGTCGATGCGGTCGCCGAGCGTGAGGGCTTCAGCCGTGGTGACGCCCATCCCACGCAAGCGCGCCGCGAGCCAGCGGAAAACGTGCGGGTCCGGTTTGCTAAAGCCGTGCTCGAAGGAGAAGAAACACAACTCGGGACAAAACAGCGCCCGGCTCAAGCTGCTCTCGCGCAGTTCTGTGTCCAGTTCGCGGAGAGTATACGGCTGGCAGTTGGACGCCAGCCCGACCAGCACGCCGCGGTGATGAAGCTCGCGCAAAACATCCGCCGCGCCGGGCATGAGTCGTACGGTGTGCCAGAGCCGGGCCTGCTGAAACAGGAAGTCGTCGCGAGCGCCGGCGGAGAGTCGCGACAACTCCGGCACTACCTCGCCGACCACATCCGGCCAGAAGACTTCCGGTTGCGTTAC
>DATDFH010000700.1:0-2130 GCA_036522715.1 Verrucomicrobiia bacterium | reverse complement strand
CCAACAGGAAATGATCGAAATGCATACCTCCGCTTTAATTCGGGGATTGGCCGGCTGGGTGGTGTTGGCGCTCCTGCCGGCGGTTTTGGTTGAAGCCGCGGAGTATTACGTCGCGCCGACCGGCAGCGACCGCAACCCCGGCAGCCAGGTCGCTCCGTGGCGAACGCTCAACCACGGCGTCACCCAGCTCGTCGCCGGCGATCGACTGCTCGTCGAGCCGGGCGTGTATCCAGAATCTCTCCACGATGTGATCCCGGCCGGCACGACCGTGCAAGGCGTCAACGGCCAGGTCATCCTACAGCCGCCAGCCGGCGGCCCGGTAATCCAACTCGCTATCCCGGCGGCCCAGTCCATTCGCATCGAGGGGCTGATGCTCGATGCGGGACATGCCGGCCAGGCGGCCCTCATCATCGGTGGCGGCGCGGGGAACATCACCGTCGCGCGCTGCGAGATCGTCAACTCCCCCGTCGCGGGCGCATCCATCGCCGGGGACCTCCCCGTAATCGAGAACTGCGTGATTCATCACAACGGCGGCGAAGGCGTCCGCGTTGGCGGCAATTACAGCCGGGTCTATCTCAACACGACCTACCAGAACGGCGGCCCGGGCATTCTGCTGGATCCGGGCGCGTACCGAGTCGAAGTCATTGACAACATCTGCTGGCAGAACACCGGCGGCGACGCCATCGCGGCCAACGGTGATCGCCCGCGCATTTTCTCGAACCTTGCCGGCGTTGATCCACAGTTCGTGGACGCGGCCAACGGTGATTTTCACCTGTCGCCCGGCAGCCCAGCGATCGACGCAGGCCAGCCGCCGCCCGTTGGCATGGGCGACGAAGATTTCAGCCTGCTCGCCCGGCCCCAGGGAATCAAGTGGGACATCGGCGCGTTCGAGTTCCCACGCGTCCACGGCATCACGACGGGGCAACTCATCATCGAGCGGCCCACGTTGCAATGTTTCGGTTTTCGCTGGTCTGTCAGCGGCGACGAAAACCGCAACGCGACCGTCTCGGTTCAATATCGACGGCAGGGAACGACGAACTGGTTCTCCGGATACGAGGCGCTGCGCATCAACGGCGAGGCCGTCGGCTCGGGCGACATCGCCTGGGTCGCGCCGAACCTGTTTGCCGGTAGCGTGGTGGACCTCACGCCCGGTGCGGCCTACGAGTTGCGCCTGACGATGACCGATCCCGACGGAGGCCCCGGCAACGGCGTGACGACCAACTTTCTTTCCACGACGCGTTCCGAACCGGTCGCGTCGGCCACCGGCACGAAGCGGCATGTTTATCCGGCGGGTTACACAGGGACGAAATTGACGCCGAACTATGGTGACGTGCAGTCCGCCTACAACGCAGCGGTAGCCGGCGACATCATCCTCGTCCACGCCGGCAACCATCAGCAGGATCTGACGTTCAACAAGGTCGGCACTGCCGCGCAACCGTTCGTGATTCGCGGCGCGGGCGACGGCGAGGCGAAACTCCAGGGCCTCGGCAACGTGTTGATCTCCGCCGGCAATACCGCGCACCACATCATCGAGGACCTCACACTCTATGACGCCGACACGCTGATCCAGGCTAGCGCCGCGGCGGCCCTGACGGTGCGACGCTGCAAACTGCACACCTGTTATTACATTGGAGTCAATGGACTGAGCGCCGGCTCGAAGGATTTCTACATTGCCGACAACGAATTTACCGGTCCTGAACCGAACTGGACTCCGCGCCTCTCGGACGGCGGCCCGCACGGCCAGACCCACGCGATCTGGCTGATGGGACAGGGCCATGTCGTTTGTTACAATCGCATCGCGCAATGGTGGGATGGCGTGGACCTTTCCGGCGGCGCGCCCCCGAGCGATCTGAGTCAGCAGAACTGCGCCGTGGATTTTTGCAACAACGACATCTCGCATTGCATGGACGACGGCATCGAACTCGATTACGGCGTCGCCAATCTCCGCTGCCTGCGCAACTTCCTGTGGAATGTCTTTCAAGGCGTCAGTTGCCAGCCCGTCTATGGCGGCCCGGCGTATCTCATTCGCAACGTGACCTACAACAACACCGCCGACTCGGCCGCGAAACTCAACCAGTTTCCGGCGGGCGTGCTGCTGTTTCACAACACCGCCGTCGGCGCCGGCTCGGA
>DATDFH010000699.1:0-4655 GCA_036522715.1 Verrucomicrobiia bacterium | reverse complement strand
CACTGGGTCTTCGTCCTCTCTGAGCAGTTGAAATTTCGCAGGAGGAGTCGTGCGCATCATCTCCCATGCGGCGCGCAGCGCAGCTTCCACTATGAGGAAGACGGAAGGAGAGATTGTGGGGTGCGGAAGATCGGGTTCCTCCTCCTTGTAGAAACCGTGAGTCATGCGTCAGTCCTCGAACACGGCCATGTGCTGGCGGACGATTGCCGCGCCAAGCAACCGCGCTCGGCTCGGTGTCCAATAGCGGTATTGGCTCAGAATGCCCACCCTCAACCCGCCACGGATCTTTTCGACGATCCTGCTGCAGCCGGTGTCGTTCGCGAGTTTCGCAATCAGCTCGAAGGACAATTGATCCGGCTCGGCGACCGGGCGCCCACTCTCGCTGACGAAGAGAATTCCGAAAGGCGCGTGGGACTTCAGAAAAGCATCGTCAGATTTCCACAAGGTTACTTGCGGCTCCTTCCCAAGCACCTTGAAAAATGGACGCAGCACGGATTCCAGCCGACGCCGGAATGTCTCGCGCTCAACGAGAGTCGGCGCCTTGCATGCGCGTTCGCGTGATTCGTCGTAGGGCAGAGCGACGTTGAGAGTGTCGGAGATGACTTCGCGGTCAAGGCTGTCGAGGCCATAGAGATTGCCGAAGAAAGCGTCGATGTCGTCAAACACAGCACCGTCGGCTGCCACTAAACGTTGCGAGAGTGACCTCACAGCTCGCCGCTGTTCATCGCTCAGCATTTCCAGTGGAATGAATGGGCACTCGTCGAGGTCGGCCTTGTCGAAGACGCGTCGTTCTGCTCCAAATCTTGGTCCGGCGGCAAGGGCGTAGTAGATTCGGATTCCGCTATGGACGAACAGATGGAGGTAGCGAACCAGCAACTCGCCATCCTGGTGCCCGTGCCCCGAGTATCCGTGGAAACTCTGATTGAACGCAACGTCGGCGAGACTCACCAAAGCCCAAGCGGTGCCACGGTTCGGCCCCGGTGCCTGTTTCACAAGAGCCAGCGGTGAACGAAATAAATCTCGCGTTCTGGGCCAACATGCAGTCTTCCGACCAAACGGCTTCAGATTTTCAGTGTTCACGACGAATCCCTTAACGTCCGTCGTTGTGAGGTTGGGCAGACCAACCAAGAAAGACGCATCCCGCTGGTCTTGGTCTGGTTTGACCATGTATCCCGAGCCGCTGACTAGCTTGAGATCCTTTTCCCAATAATCCTCAATCGGTCGACTCTTTACGGCGTGAAGTCGCCGCATCACCTCCACATCAAGAGGAGTGCCAACAGCGAGAGTTTTCCAGAGCCATTTCTCACGTGATGAAGTTTTGGCGTCGACCCGTTGCGCGGACTTGGAATCAATCCGCACTTCGCCCTCGCGGTTCAACACCGTGTCACAGTGCGGCGTGATGAAGCTGAGCGTGTGCCCTGGCTTCGGCGGACGATTACGAGCGAACAGGAGCATGAAAGGTTGGGCCATTCCCGGCCAAACCTCGGTATCCGAAAGGTTCGATCCATTGATGATTCCAGTGACCTCGATGAGTCGGAGAACCGTCTCACACGCACGACTGGGAATCGCCTCCTGCTTGAACAGGATTCGCGTGGGCAACGCCATGGCGATGCGACCGTCCGGCTTGCACCACTCGGTGGATTTCCAGAGGAAGGGCAAGTCCGGCACGCGGTCGGGATTTCGATACGCCTTCGCCAGTGATTCATTTTTCTTGGCGATCACGGCCTTGCTGGCTTTTTCCATCGCCGCTGCCACAGCATCCAGATGTGCCGCCTCTTCCTTCGTTTTGCCGCTGGCTTTCTTTTTAGGAATGCTCGTCCAAGGCGGGTTACTGAGGACGAGATCAAACTTGCCGTCGAATCGTTTGCCGAGGCGCGGACCCAGACTGCCAATGACCACACCAGTTGGAGGGTCGTTCGCGCTGCGCGTCGAGAAAAGCACGCGGTCACGGAGTTTGCGAAACTTCAACCCCTCCGGCGGGACGGGCTTCGGATCCAATTCAATCGCCGTCAGGTAAAGGCTGAGAGCGGTAAGCTTGAGCGCCGATTCGCTGATGTCGAAGCCGGTGAGGTTCCTTTCCAACAGTTCACGAATGGCTTTTGTGCCAGGACGCTTCCCGTCGTGCTTCCATCGCTCGCGGTAGAGACGACGCAGCGCGAGGACGAGGAACACTCCTGCCCCGCACGCTGGATCGAGCACTCGGGCTTTATGCGGCCTCGGGAGACGGTCGAACACCTCCTCCACCAGCGTCGCGGCGATGTTGCGCGGTGTGTAGTGGACACTGGTTTCCCCCGCCGTGGTATCCCATCTCCAGCAGAAGGCCTCGTAAACTTGGCTGAGCAGACCGACGGGAATGTGCGCAAAGTTGAAGTCGCTCCACTTTAGTTTCAGGCGGGTTTGATAGTCCTTGGCGCCGACCGGCTCCCACCCGTGAACGATGGCGCTGAGGTGCTGGAAAACCAGTACGGAGCGTTTTGCAATGTCGTCGAAGAACGCGCGACTGCCGTCATCGGAAAGTTGCAGAAAATCTCCGTTGAAAGTGTCATCCAGCCAGCGGCAAGTGTCGTACGCGTTTTGAGCGTTGTCGAAGCACGCGCGCAAGTTTCCCGCTTGTGGCGCGATGCGCTGGATGTCGGCTTCCGTGACGATCTGGCGATCGTACAGGAAGCGGAAGAACAGTGCTCGCCCCACCAACGACAACACATCCGTCCAGCCTATCTGTTGCGTAATCCGGTCGATGCCGCTTTCGAGCGCTTGAAGCATCTGCTTGAAAACAAAATCAGCATCGTCTGGCTTGTCCTTTCCGTCGAAGTGACCGAGTGCGAGGCGTGAGAAGAACATCAGCGCCTTGCCGCTGCCGGCCTCGTATGGTTCCCAATTCGCTTTGCGATCCGCAAGACTGACCGGAGAAACCAGCAGTTCTCCGGGGCGGACACGGGCGAGGTACGCACGATCTCCTCGGCAGGCAAGCGTCCGGCGCAGGTGTTGGAGTTGCGTCTCCTTCTGGCTGGCAGCTTGAGCAAGGCGGCTTTCATTGACGAAGAACAGCAGCGGTCGGCCCTGGCTTTCCGCAACGCCGTCGGGAGACAAGTCACCGGACGCGCGTGGTCCAACGAGGTCCAGATACTCCAGGAGTTCTGATTGCGCAGTATCCCGAAACGTTCGGATGCTACGGCTGGTTACACCGTAGTTCTGAAGTTCTGCGTTCAGGTTCATCGTTCCACCGCCGGACATGCTCTCCGGCGAAACATGGCGGTTGCCTCTAGGATTTGCACGCGGGAATTCTACGCGGGTCGGTTGGACAAAAACGGTCCAAGCGAAGGAAAAATTTTGCCTGCTGTCCCCGCCCGCAGCTTCGGTAGGAAATCATCCGTTCACGCCGTTGCGGATTGTGCATTACCCCTTCACCATCTCCGCGCCTTTCAAGATTTCCTTCGGCTCGGCGAGGCCCACGCCGGGGCCGCGCGGGACGGTGAGCGCGCCGTTGTTGATCCGCAGCGGCGGGTTGAACCAGTCGCCGTATTGTTTCACGCCCTCCTTGTATTCCTGCCACGGGCCGACGTTCGGCACGCACGAGGCGAAGTGCAGCATATACACGAAGCCGAACCCGCCCGAGATGTGCGCGGTGCACGGCATGTCGCGCAACGCCGCCATGCGCGCCACGCGGATCGACCGCACCAGCCCGCCGTAATAAAACAGGTCCGGCTGGATCACGTCGGCGACGCGGTTGCGGATGGTGTATTGGAAGCGCCAGTGACTGTATTCCTGCTCGCCGAGCGCCACCGGGATTTTGAGCGCGTCGGCCACACGCCTGGTCGCGTCGAGGTCGTCGAAGGGACACGGCTCCTCGAAGAAGACGGCGTTGATGTCCTCCAACAGGCGGCCAATGCGGATCGCGTGCGGCGGATCGTAGGAACTGTTCGCGTCGCCGTGGATGGCAATCTTGTCGCCGAGCGCCTTGCGCGTGAGCGGAATCAAAGTCTCGGTGCGACCGGGCAGCGCGTCGAGGTTGCGGTTCATCCAGCCGCCGAGCCGATACTTCACCGCGTGCGCGCCTGTTTCCTCGATGAGGTGTTTGAGGTAATCGACTTCCTGCTGCGGAGTCGTGTCGCGGCGTCCGCTGGCGACGTAGAACGGAACCTCGCTCCGCACCACGCCGCCGAGCAGTTCACCGATGGACTTGCCCGCAATGCGACCGAGCAGATCGAGGATGGCAAACTCGACGAGCGCCACCGGGCACCAGAGCGCGAGGCCCTGGAGCTTGTAGTTGTCGTGGTGTCGATAAACGCCGAAGAGATGCTCCTCCAAATCGCGCGCGTCCTTGCCGATGAAATACGGCGCGACGGCCTTGGTGAAGATCGGGTGGAGGATGTCTGCGCGGCCGTTGTCCACCGAAATGCCCTCGGCGCCGTCCTTCGAGCGCACGCGCACGAAATGGTTGCGGCCGGCCTTGAGCAACTCGACGGACTGGATCATGACCGGGTCGCGGAAGAGCGCGCGGTCGAGGACGGGTCTGGCGGCGGCGTGTTCGAGCGCGTCGTCGTCGGGCTTGGTGTCCTTGGCGAACGTGGGCGCGGGCAGAGCGGCTACGGCCCCTGCGCTTGCGGCAAGTGTTCTCACGAAATCACGGCGGGAGGAGATCATGGAGCGGTTAT
>DATDFH010000698.1:0-3727 GCA_036522715.1 Verrucomicrobiia bacterium | reverse complement strand
CAATCGCCACCTCTTCGCCCATCGTGCCAGTGACAAAGATGAACGGCACGTCCGGACACATCTCGCGCGCGATGGCCAGCGCCGAAAGCCCGTCGAAAGTCGGAAGCGCGTAATCCGAGAGGATGATGTCCGGCGGTCTGCGCTCCAGCTCGCGAATGAAGTCCACCCTCCGGTCCACGCATCGGGTCACGACCCTCATGCCCCCGCGTTGAAACGTCAGCTCCGCCAACTCGGCGTCGGCCTCGCTGTCCTCCAGCATCAGGATTTTGATCGGCTTCTTCACGTGACCGCAACGAGGCCGGCCCAGCCGCGGCACACAGCGCGCGAGCGGCGCAGAATTCCTCGAAGCCCACTTCGCTGGCGATCCGCTGTGGCTGGGACAGCCGCGACCCGTTTCCGCCCACGTCCACCTTCATGCAGCGAGAATTTCCACTGGCGGCGCTTCCCGCAGCGCGCTCGACGCAACCGGAGGCGGGACGTTGATATTCGTCCAGAAAGAGATCACCCCTTGGACCACCTCAAGAAACCTGTCGTATTTCGTCGGCTTCGTGATGAAGGCGTTGGCCCCCAATTCGTAACTGCGTCTCACGTCATCCTCGTTGTCCGACGAACTGAAGATCACCACCGGGATGCGCTTTAAACCGTCGTCCGATTTTAACTGCCGCAGCACCTCGAAGCCGTCCACGCCGGGCATCTTCAAATCGAGTAACACTAGCATAGGTTGGCCGTTGTCGCGTCCCTCGAATTTCTCCCGCCCATAAAGGTAGTCGAGCGCCTCGCGACCCTCGTACACCACGATCGCGTCATGAGGAAAGTGCTGACCGGCCAGCGCCGTGAGCAGCAGGTCCACGTTGCTTCGATCGTCGTCCACGATCAGGATGTGCTTGCTCGGATTCATGTTTCATCTCGCTTGGTTTTGGCAGCGAGAAATAAAAGCTCGCTCCAGCATCGGGTTTGCTTTCCGCCCAAACCCGCCCGCCGTGCCGCTGAATGATGCGCCGCACGTTGGCCAGGCCGATGCCAGTGCCCTCGAATTTCTCGTTGCCATGCAGCCGCTGGAACACGCCAAACAGCCGTTCTGCAAGTTTCATGTCGAACCCCACCCCGTTGTCCCGGATGAAGAAAATAATTTCGTCCTGCCTTTGCTCGCTGCCGATCTCGATTCGGCCTTTGGGACGGTCTCGCGTGTATTTGACCGCGTTGGAAATCAGATTGACCATCACCTGCCGCAGCAGAATCGGGTCGCCCACAACCTCAGGCAGGGGGCCGACGAGCCACTCAATCTTCCGGCCCTCCGCCTCACGCGCCAGGTCCTGCCGGGCCGCGCGCACCAAATCAGCGAGCGCCACCCGGGTGCGGCGCAGTTCTGCGCGGCCCAAGCCCGAGAAGGCCAGGAGGCCCTCGATCAAATTGCTCATCTGCCTGGCGGTCTGGCTGATGGTCTGCAGATGTTGCTGGCTCCGCCCGTCGAGTTTGGGCGCGATGGTTTTTTGCAATACGTCCGCGTAACCGTCAATGTGCCGCAGCGGGGTGCGCAGATCGTGCGAGACGGAATAACTGAACGCTTCGAGCTCCTGATTGGCTTGTTCCAATTCGGCGGTGCGTTCGCGCACACGCTGTTCAAGCTGTTCGTTAAGCTTGCGCGCGCGCTCCTCGCTCTCGCGCAACGCCGCCACCGCCTGCACACGCTCGGTAATATCGCGGATGAGCGCCGTGCACCGCGGCGGGTCCTGCGTGGGCACGCGCGTGATGGCCAGCTCCGCGCGGAACTCGCTTCCGTCCGACCGCCGCAGCGTCAGTTCAATGGGCCGCCCCAACAAGCTGCCCAACCCGGTCATCAGATAATTCGCGACGCCGTCGTGATACACCTCGCGCAACGATGGCGGAATGATCAGCTCATCCATGGGCCGACCGAGCGCGGCGTCGCGGCGATAGCCAAAAATCTTTTCCGCCGCCGGATTCCACTCCTCCACCTTGCCCTCGTGATTGATCGAGATGATCGCATCGAGCGCCGTCTCCACGAGCGCGGCCTTGAGCGCCTCGCTCGCCCGCAACGCGCCCTCGGTTTCCGCGCGCTCGGTGATGTTTCGCGTCACGTGCGCGAATCCGCGCAACTGGCCGCGCGCATCACGCAATGCAGTGATAACGACATGCGCGCGGAATTTCGTCCCGCCCTTGCGCACGCGCCAGCTCTCCTCCTCAAAGCGCCCCTCCGCCGCCGCGGTGCGGAGCATCTGCTCGGGCCGGTGCTTCAACACGTCTTCGGGCAGGAAGAACTTGGAGAAATTTTCGCCAATGACTTCCTGAGCGCGATAGCCTTTCATCCATTCCGCGCCGGCGTTCCAACTGGTGATGCGGCCCTCCTTGTCCAGCATGTAAATCGCGTAATCCTTCACGCCTTCAACCAACATGCGGAAGCGCTCCTCGCTCTCGCGCAACGCTTGCTCCGCCTCGTCATGTTTTTTGCGCGCGTCGGCCTCGCGCAATGCCCGCTGAATCGTCGGCACGAGCTTGGCGAGCTGGGACTTGAGGACGTAATCCGTCGCGCCGCTCTCAAACGTCTGGATGGTGAAGTCCTCCCCCAGCGCGCTGGTGACGAAGATGAACGGGATGTCGGGGAACTTGTCCTTCGCGATGGCCAGCGCCGTGAAGCCGTCGAAACTCGGCAGCCCGTGGTCGGAGAGGATTACGTCCGGGTGATAATGCTCGAGCTGGTTCATGAACTCGTCCCGAGTCTCGACGCGCTTGGTGCGGAAATTGAGCTTGGCCCGGCGCAGTTCATGGTTGATCAAAACCACATCCGCCGGCATGTCTTCGAGAATCAGGATGCGAACTTCATTTTTCACTCGAATAAGGCGAGCCTCAGCCCCTCCTAGACGGGCCTCCGCATCGCCCCTAGGAAACTCTACTCCTGGCGGATGCGTCGGTAGTTAGGTAAACACCTTATATGTCGTGCCGATGGACCCCAGTGGTATCGGGGCGCTTGTCAACGGTCACAATAAAGTGGCGTGGATCACCACACTCTTGCTGCTGGACGCGCCCGCGCTGTTGCGCACCGTGAGTGTCACGGTGTAATCGCCCGGGAGCAGGAAGATGTGCGTGGGATTCTGCTCGGAACTGTGCGGTGAGCCATCGCCGAAATTCCAGTCCCACGAAACCGGATTGCCGGTGGACCGGTCGGTGAACGTCACTACGAGCGGGACGATTCCCAACAGCGGACTCGCTGTGAAGTCGGCGGTCAGCGCCGGATCGTTGTCCGCAATCGTGACCGTCGCGCTGCTGGGCGAACCGATGGTGTAGGCGGAGTTGGCCGCGAGCGTGAGCGTGACCGACTCCGACCCTTCGGCCTGCGAATCGTCAATCGGCATGACCGTGACCGTGGCCGAACTCGATCCGGCGGCAATCGTCACCGACGTGCCCAACGACTGGTAATCCGCCCCGTTGCCCGCTGAACCGCCGAGTGAATAGAAGACCGTGAGCGATGCCGAAGTATCGCCGCTGCGGCTGATCGTGAAACGTCCGCTGTCCGGCCCGGACTCCGAAGCGTTCGCGTCGCTCGCCGTGATGCTGACGGTTGGTGGCGGCGGGGGTTGATCGTTGTCCGCGATCGTGATAGTCGCGCTGCTCGGAGAACCAATCGTGTAGGTGGAATTCGCCGAGAGCGTGAGCACGACGGTTTCGTTGCCTTCGACGCTCGTATCGTCAATCGGCGTGACCGTGACATTCG
>DATDFH010000697.1:0-7791 GCA_036522715.1 Verrucomicrobiia bacterium | reverse complement strand
ACCACGCCAGCGAACCAAGCCGCAGCGTCGCGCCCGAGAGTGGGCCAGTATTTTCGGGCAACCGCGCCTGCACGCCCGAGCCGCGGATTTCCTGCCAGGCGACGAGTGGCATGGCGTTGTGCTCTGGTGCGGCCAGTTTGGCCACCGCCCGGCTGAGCGGGTGATTCGATGGACGCGCGAGCGCAGCAGAAAGTTGTTCGAGCGCGGGTGTGCGATCGTCCTGTGGACGCAAGTCTTCACTCGCGGCCACGGCGACTTTGCCTTGGGTGAGCGTGCCCGTCTTGTCGAACACGACCGCGGTGAGCGTGCCAGATTTTTCCAATGCAAGCCCATCGCGTATGAGGATGCCCCGGCGAGCGGCCACGTTGGTACCGGCCATGATCGCAACCGGCGTCGCCAGGCCCATCGCGCATGGGCACGCGATGATGAGCACGGCCGCTGCGTGGATGAACGCCGACGCGAGCGCGCTGTCTGGCACGTGGACTTTCCAGAGGAACGGTTCCAGCCACTGCGTTGTCGCGCGCGCCGAGTCCGGAGCAAAGCCCCACCAAAGGCCCGTTGCCAGCGCGATGAGCACAACCAGTGGCACGAACACGTTCGCAACCTGATCACCGATGCGCTGGATGTCGGCTCGGCTGGTCTGCGCGCGCTGGACGATGGCAATGATATGCGCAAGCGCGGTGGCCTCGCCGGTGGCTTCCACCGTCATCACGAGCCGGCCGTCTTGATTCACCGTGCCGGCGAAGAGTTTTGCGCCGGCGTCCTTTTCCACGGGCAATGATTCGCCGGTGAGCATCGATTCATCAACGGCCGAGCTGCCGTCCGCCACCACGCCATCGGTCGGAACACGGTCGCCGGGCTTTAGCGCGACGTGGTCACCGTGACGGAGGTCGGACACGGCCACCTCGGTTTCGTGCCCGTGCGCGTCGAGCTTGCGCGCCCTTTCCGGTGCGAGATTCAGGAGCGCCCGTAACGAGCTGGCCGTCCGCGCGCCGACAATCGCCTCCATCCAATGGCCGAGGCTGATGAGCGTGATGATCGCGGCCGCCTCCATGAAATACGTGTGCCCGTGCCAGCCCGCGAGCAGCGCCCACAGGCTGTAGCCGAACGCCGTGGTCGAGCCGAGCGCCACCAGCGTGTCCATGTTCGAGCTGCGCGTCTTGAGCTGGTTCCACGCGCCGCGATAGAAGCGCGCGCCGCAAAAGATTTGCACGGGCAGCGCGAGCGCGAACGCGGTCCACTGATACCAACGCTCCATGCCGAGGCCGAAGAACCATTCGCCGGCGAGCAGCGGCAGCGTAGCCGCAGTGCCGACGACCGCGTTGAACTTCCAGCCCACGAGCGGTGACCAGCCGGGTTTGTGTCCGTGGCAACTCTCCTCCGTGAGCGGTTTCGCATCGTACCCCGCCTCCGAAACCGCGCGCACCACTGCGCCTGCATCCGGCGCGGCGTTCGGCGACCAGCGCACCTGTGCGCGGCCGGTGTCGAGCGTAACACTGGCGCTGGCGACGCCGGGGACGCCTTGAATCGCCTCGGTGACGTGGCGGGCGCAGTTGTTGCACGTCATGCCGCTGACGGAGAATTCCGCCGCGGAATCCGCGTGACGTTCGTGACTGGGCGCCGTTGTCTGCATCACGCGAAGAAGCTACTGCCGATGGCCCGCGCCGGCAGGCAAAATCCTGTTGACCCGTTCCGCGTCCGCTCCCTAAGCTGCGCCCCGCATCTCAAACAAAAGCCATTCCAATCTATGAGCAACACCTACGTTCCCATGATCAGTTCCGGCGTCGCCGGCCCCCTTGGCGTCCTGCACCTGCCCCGCATGTGGCTGAAAGTCTCCCTTGAAGCCCGCGGTAAAATCGCGGCCGGTTATCCCGGCATCGGCAAGGGCTACGACGCGATGACCTGCAGCGCCCTCGGCCTCGACCCCGAAGCCGTCAAGAAGTTCATCGCCGACAGCAAGCCCACCTATCCGCAATTCGAGGCGTGGGTGAAGAAAAATGGCAAGCACCTCGACAAGGCCAGCATCCACAAGCACAACGTTGCCATCGCCGGCTACATCCATGACGACGCCACGCGCAAGAGCATCCTCAGCGCGAACGGCCTCAACGACGACGGCTCGGTGCTGCCCGACGCGGTGAACCTCAACAACCTCGACGACTGGTACGAATTTCACCAGGCCGCGCTCAAGTAGGCGGTCCGTCCGCTCCCTTCTGCGCCGCCGCGGGCGAAAGCTCGCGGCGGCGTTTTCGTCGGCTAAATCAAGGATTGGTTTTCAGGCGCGGAAGTTCGTTGGGGAAAACCTGCAACTTGTATCCCGCGACCGGCGAGGCTCACATAGCGGGCGCACGGCCGACATGCTCACGCTTCCATCCATTCGCTTGTCATCCTCGAAATCGGCGCTGCTCCTTCGTGGACAATCGTTGCCGCGCACGATCTCCGTCGTCATCCCCACGCTCAATGAAGCGGCCGGGTTGCCCGACACGCTCGCGCGAATCCGCCACGTGCCCGAAGTCTGTGAGATCATCGTCGTCGATGGCGGCAGCCGCGATGGCACGGCGGACCTCGCGGCCAAGCTCGGCTGCCGCGTGCTCTCCAGCGAACCGGGCCGCGGCCGGCAGATGCGCGTCGGCGCTGCGGCAGCGACTGGCGACGTCGTGCTGCTCCTCCACGCCGACACGTGGGTGGAACCCGGCCTCGGCCGCGCGGCATTGAATTGCTTCCACGACCCGGCGGTGGTTGGGGGCGGGTTTTGGAAAGTCTTCCGCGGCGGCTCGCTTTTGATGCGCGGCTCGCGCTTCAAGTGCGCGGTCCGGTTTCTCGTCGTGCGCCGCGTGCTGGGCGACCAGGCGATGTTCATCCGCCGCGACGCGCTCGAACGCATCGGCGGCGTGCCGGACGTGCCGCTGATGGAGGAGTTCGAATTGTGCCGCGCGTTGCGTCGCATCGGGAAGCTGGTGCTCGCCGGCTCGACGGTGAGCACGTCGGCGCGGCGCTTTGAGAAGCTCGGCGTGTGGCGCACCTACGCGCGGATGTGGCGGGTGACCCTCGGCTACTACCTCGGCGTCCCGCCGGCGGAATTGCAGCGGATTTACGAACGCAAGTAGGAGCGCGGAATTCTCCGTTGACGCAAAGGCGCTCGCCGCTACGATGCGCGCCTTGGTTTGTTGAAACACCTGAACTGAAATCGAACTATGCCTGTAAAAGTTGCAATCAATGGCTTCGGCCGCATTGGCCGGCTGGTCTTCCGCGCGATGGTCGAGCAGGGCCTCGTCGGCAAGGACATCCAGGTCGTCGCCGTCGGTGACATCGTCCCCGCCGACAACCTCGCCTACCTGCTCAAATACGACTCCACCCAGGGCCGCTTCAACGGCACCGTCGGCTCGAAACACTCCGAGGCCGCGCTCACCAAGGGCCAGGCCGCTGGCAAGAAGCCCGAGGAAATCGACCAGGACATCCTCATTGTCAACGGCGCCGAAATCCGCGTCGTCAGTGCCAAGACTCCGGCGGAGTTGCCATGGAAAGATCTCGGCGTCCAGGTCGTGATCGAATCCACCGGCCTTTTCACCGAAGCCGAGAAGGCCAAGGGCCACATCGCCGCCGGCGCGAAGAAGGTCATCATCTCCGCCCCCGCCAAGGGCGAGGACATCACCGTCGTCATGGGCGTGAACCACGACAAGTACGACGCGGCCAAACACCAGATCATTTCCAACGCGAGTTGCACCACCAACTGCCTCGCACCGCTGGTGCACGTTCTCCTCAAAGAAGGCTTCGGCATTGAGGAAGGGCTGATGACCACCGTGCACAGCTACACCGCCACGCAGAAAACCGTCGATGGCCCGAGCAAGAAGGACTGGAAGGGCGGCCGCAGCGCGGCGATCAACCTCATCCCCTCGACCACCGGCGCCGCGCGGGCCGTGGGCCTCGTCTGCCCCGAGGTGAAGGGCAAGCTCACCGGCATGTCGTTCCGCGTGCCCACGCCGACCGTCTCGGTGGTGGACCTCACCGTGCGCACGGTGAAGGACACCAGCTACGCCGAGATCACCGCGGCGATGAAGAAGGCGAGCGAGACCTACCTCAAGGGCATCCTCGACTTCACCGCCGACGAAGTGGTGAGCAGCGACTTCATCCATTGCCAGGCGTCGTCGATTTACGATGCCGGCTCGGGCATCGAGTTGAACAAGCGCTTCTTCAAGCTGGTGAGCTGGTATGACAACGAGTGGGGCTACAGCAACCGCGTGGGCGACCTGCTCAAGTTCATGATCGGAAAAGGGCTTTAAGACTTGCGCGCGTCGGTGGCCACCGCCTCCAGACTTCATCAGCGATGAACGGCCGCCGCTACCAGATCGAATACGGCCCGTCAGCTTTGGACGATCTGGACGTTTTGCCCGCGCGCGAACGCGGCCAAATCCTGCGCAAAATCCAGCGGCTGGAACACGGCTTGCACGGCAACATCAAACGCCTCCACCAAGGCGAGGCTGCGTTTCGTCTGCGCATGGGTGACTTTCGCGTCTTGTTCGACGTGGAGGACGACGTTATTATCATCCGCAGAGTCGGGAATCGAAAAGATGTCTATGACTAAGGCTGCCGAACAAAGCGTGGTGCGCTCCATCACCCGCAAGCGCGAGCAGATTGCCACCCTGCGCGAGGAACTGGAGGACCTGAACGATTATCTGGACCTCGTCGAGGCCCGCGTGCGCGACGAGGGGAAACCGCGCCTCACCCAGGCCGAAGTCAAAAAGCGCTACGGGTTGAAGTAACGCGCTTCTTCAAGCTTGTGAGCTGGTATGACAACGAGTGGGGCTACAGCAACCGCGTGGGCGACCTGCTCAAGTTCCTGACGAAAGCCGGAGATGAATTATGGCCGATAAAATAAAAGTCTGGTTCGACGCGGAAGCGGATTTCCTCGAAGTCCGCTTTTCAGAGGCCGCAGGTTTCGAGAGGGAAACCGCCCATGACGCCGTGATGGAGCGGGTGGACGCGTCCGGCAAGGTCATCGGTTTCAGTGTTCTGGGCGTGAGCCGCTTCAAGAAGGACAAGCCGCTGGTAGCGGAGTTGACGGCGGCGTGAACGGTCCGCATCCCGGGTGTCCGGGATTTTCCGCCAACCACTTCACGCCAACGGCGGTCCGGTGACGGGCCGCCGTTTTGGTTTGGAAGGCGAATGCATCCGAACCACGCCGCAGTTTACGCCCGTTCGTGGCCGTGCTATTGAGTGCCCATGATTCAGCCGGAAGAACTGGTGGGCGGCGAATGGGCCGAGTGGTATCGGCTCACGCCCGCGCAACGCTGGCTGGAGAGCGAGAAGCTCTGGCAGACCTACCTCGCGCTCGGAGGCTCACTTGATCCCGAACCCGATACGCAAAGTCCTTTCTTCGATGCGCGCGCGCCGCGTCCGCGCCCTGCTCATGGGCGGTCAGGCGTGCGTGTTTTACGGCGCGGCCGAGTTTAGCCGTGACACGGACTTCGCCATCCTCGCTGACGCCCCCAACCTCGCGCGCCTCCGGCGGGCGCTGGCGGATTTGCGCGCCGAAGTCATCGCCGTGCCGCCCTTCGAGTTGAAATACCTCCGGCGCGGACACGCGATCCATTTTCGCTGCCAGCACCCGGAGGCATTGCGGATGCGCGTGGACGTGATGTCCAAAATGCGCGGCGTGGATTCCTTCGCCCGGCTCTGGCGGCGGCGCACGGTCATCAAACTCCCGGACGAAACGACGTGCGATTTGCTTTCACTGCCGGACCTGGTGCAGGCGAAGAAAACCCAGCGCGACAAGGACTGGCCGATGCTCCGGCGCCTGGTGGAGGCGCATTACTTTCAGAACGCCGGCAAGCCGACCGCGGCGCACGTCCGCTTCTGGTTGCGCGAACTCCGCACGCCGCAGTTGCTCCTCGAACTCGCGCGCGCCCATCCCGCCCTGTGCCGCCGGCTCGCAACGACCCGGCCATTGCTGGCGGATGCCGCCGCCGGCCGGGCGAACAAACTGGAACGCGGACTGCGGCGCGAAGAAGCCGACGAGCGCCAGCGGGACAAACGCTACTGGCGGCCTTTGCTCAAGGAATTGGAAGCGCTGCGACATCCCTGACGCGGACCGCCCCGTCCGCAACAACTTCACGCGAACGGCGGTCCGGCAACGGGCCGCCGTTCTTCTTTGTTGGTTCAACTTGCCGTGTGGCATCGCCCGTCGCACCCTCCGGGTCATGAAATTCACCGTCATCATCCGCTACGATGCCGATGCGCGGCTGGAAGACATCACTCCGGCGGTGATCCGCCGCAATCTGGCGAAGTATCGGGAAGATTATCGGCGTGCGCCCGACGCCTTGACGATCGAAAGCGCCGGGTTCAACGCGCGCTTTGTGAAGCGGCTCAAATCCCAGCCCCGACGCCACCGCCGCTACCTTGAATTGCTGGCGATCATGGCCGCCTTCCTGTCCATCTGTGACAGCGACGCCGAACTCCGGCCCACCTACCGGGAAATGCATCAGATCGAGCGCGCCGTGGTGGCCTCCATGGAACCTGCGGACAAGCGATGGTTCCGGGACAAGCTCAAGCGCCACATCTGGATCGAGGCCACGTACCATCACTTTTTCGCCCGTAAATTCCGGGCGGTTCTCCGCGGAGCGCTCGCCCGCCGACGCAGGAAATGAAAGTCCGGTCCTGGAGCGCTGCGCACTGCTCAAATACAAGGAACCCTTCAACCTTGGAGTCTTCGCCGAAGCCAGGGAAAGGATGAAACGCCAGAAGCTCGCCCGCCTCCAATCCCTGGCCAAGCAGATGGAGAGCAGCCCGTCTTCGTTTTTGCCAAAAGAAAACAACTTGCCCAAACACGGCTCAAACTTGCTGACCGGGAGGCGATCATGCTACGCACCTAACGCCACTGCTCAGTGACGCGCCTCCAAGGATGTCCCAACTGGAACCAGGACGCCATTGGCGCGGTCACTGCAGCAGCCTGGTTCGGCGGCATGGGTCTCATCCTACTCATACTGCTCAAGCTCCTGCTCCAAGTCACGCTGGAGCTGCTCGGGAGGAACAACAACTCCTCGCTCTTTCTGCGCGATCACCGGGAATACGGCCACCTGAACTCGATCGCCAGCCATGCCTGGAAGCCATCGGTCCATCCAAGCCTCAAGCTCAATCGGAGCAGCCTCGGCATCCGACCAATCGCCAGCAGCAAAAACCTCTGCGTAGCGCCTGTGTGGCCAGACCGGAATCGAGCGAGCACCGGCATCGTCACCCATGCTCACCCAGCCATCCGGCGTGCGAAGACTCCACACCTCTTGGAAGTCCGCAACCTGTCGGACGAAATGCGAATAACGCTCTGGGCCAGTCAGCGCTGTGACGCCACGAAACTCTGCATCTGAAATTTCCTTTCGCATTTGGCGTGAATGGGTGATGCGCGGGCTGCCGCCGAACAGTTAAATCAGCGACAGTTTGCGGTTGGAATTGTCGCCATACCGTTCCGGCGCGGAGCGTCCGGCGGCCCTAAACACCTGTCAAGCCAGCAACCGCTTCGCTCACGCGGCGAAGGTTTGCACTTCGGAGGTCGTCGGTGGCTCATTCACCGCTAACCCCGGCTCGTTGCGAGCCGACCTCGCACGCGGTGCCGGTGGCCCCGTGCCATCGGGGGCACGCCCCGGCGCGTTTATCGCTGACCCCCGGCGATTGGCCGTTGACCCCCGCTGTCCCGCCGCTGTCACCCAGCCGTCCGGCGACGACCCCGCGCGTCGCGCCGATGACCCCGCGACGCCGGGGGCATACCCCGGCGCGCCCGCTGTTGACCCCCGAGGATTCACGGCT
>DATDFH010000696.1:0-6579 GCA_036522715.1 Verrucomicrobiia bacterium | reverse complement strand
AGTGGCCCATCTCGTGGCCCATCACCATCTCGATCTCAGGGAGCGTGCAGCGGTTGAGCAGATTGTCGTTGAGCCGGATGCGCATCGTGCCCAACACGCCGCTGACGTTGGCGCTGATGCGCTTGGTCTGTCGTGAGGCGTCCAATTGCCAGACGTTTTCGGCGCTGACGCCGTTGGCGCGCGCGAGGCTGAGGATTGGGTCGCGGACTTTGGGGTCTTCGAGCAGAGTATAGCGGTTGAAAAGCGGGTCGATGAACACCGGCGCGATGACGATGGTCAAGATCAGGAACGCGCTGCCAATGACCGAGCCGGCCACCGGCCAGTTGCGTCCTCTGCGCCGGATCATCGCGAAGAACGCCATCATCAGCACGCCGCCCAACACGACTGTCACGGCCTGATTTTTCAAAAAATCGCCGAACCACCCGCCGAAGCCGTGCGTGGCCAGGCCGTAGTGGTGCTCGCGCAGAAAGTCCTCATAAACTGTCAGTGGAAAAGTCAGCGCCGCGGCAATGAGCGTGTAGGCCGCCCAGTAGCCGAAGACTTGCAGGGCCTTGAAGCGGGTCACGCGTGCCGCCAGGTCGCGGATGCGCGCCGACAATTTCGTTCGCAAAAAAATCCACGCCACCGCGGCGCCATAAAGAAAGTCCCAGAGCTGTAGCCAGTATTTGCCCTCGAAGTATGCATTGCTGCGCGCCTTCTTCTCGGGCGTCAGGCGGTCGAGATACGCCCGCGTGGCTTTCTCCACATCGAACGCTGGCCCAGCCGTCGTGGTGGCCGCGCGAACGGGCGCGGCGGACAGAAGCAACAATGCCGCAAGCAGGCCGCCGCAGAAAGCACCGCGCAGGCTCATCATCACGTGCTGCATGGAACATCAACCCTTCGCGGCCACGGCGAGTTTCAGATTTTCACTTTGAACTCCTCGCCCTTCTTGAGCGAGAGAGCGAAGGCGGCCATCAATTCCGGGATCTGCGCGAGGTCCTTCAAGCTCACCAACTCCACCGGCGAGTGCATGTAGCGGTTCGGCAGGCTGATCAACCCGCTCGGAATGCCGCCGCGCGTCCAGAAGATCACATCGGTGTCAGTGCCGCTCGTCGCGGAAACCGCCTCGTGCTGGAGTTTGATCCTCTTTTCCGCAGCGAGCTTTTCGATCCGCGCGATGACTTCGGGATGGTTGCAGCCTCCGTGCGTGACGGTCGGACCTTTGCCGATCTTGATATCGCCGTGCTGGTGCTGGTTGACGGTCGGGTAATCGGTCGCGTGCGTCACATCGACGACCAGCGCCACGTCGGGTTTGAGCGTGTAGGCGATCTGCCGCGCGCCATAGAGGCCGGTTTCCTCCATGATGTTCGAGACGGCGAGAATTTCCGCGTGGAGTTTCTTGGGATGCTCGGACAGCAGGCGCAACGTCTCGGCGACTGCGAAGGTGCCGATGCGATTGTCGAACGCGCGCGCGATGGCGAGGTCGTCGCGGAGCAACTCGAACTCGTCCACCAGCGTGATCGGATCACCGATGCGCACGAGTTTCTCCGCCGCGGCCTTGTCCTTCGCGCCGATGTCGATGAACAACTCGTGAATCTTTGGCACCTTGGGATCGCCCTCCTGCTTGGTGAGGTGCGGAGCGACGTTGCCGACGACGCCGCGCACGGGACCCTTGCGGCTGTGAATGGTGACACGCTGCGCCTTGGTGATGCCGGGATCGATGCCGCCGAGCTTCTTGACGTAGATGTAGCCGTCCTTGTCGATGAAGTTGACCGACATCGCGATCTCGTCCGCGTGGCCGGCGAGCATCAACCGCGGGGAGCCGCCCTTGTTCAGCACGGCGACGCAATTGCCGTAGGAATCGGAAAAAGTTTCGTCGGCGAACTTCTTCACGTAGTCCAGCCAGACGCGCTGGCCGCGGGCTTCGTGGCCGACGGGACTGGGGGTGTTGACGAGGGTCTGGAGAAACTGAAGAGACTTTTCGCGCACGCCCGCGAGGCTAATGCGTCATCGCCGCGCGGAAAGGATAAACTTTCACCGAATCGGTTTCGAAGGACTCGGTCGGGCGGGTCGCAGCCACAGGCTGGCCCACCGCGAGTTGCTCGAAACAATCGCAGAGCCGCTCGATTTCGTCCGCCGTCAACACAACCGGGCGCTCGCGCAAAGCCGTAGGAAGCGTCGCCAGATTGAGGACAAGTTCGTCGCCCGGTTGCGTCGTCGCTTCAGCCAATGCCGTGGTCGACAGCTCGATCGAAAGAACATCCACCGGTTTCCCGGTCACGCTGGCCGCGATTTGACCGATGAAGCGCGCGTTCCGCCGCGCGTGTTGGTCGGAAATCGATCCGACCCCCCGCCCGTCGATCACGAAGACCCCAGCCGGGCCGACCAAGACATGTTCCACGCTGTAATGGCCCGCGACGACATGGTGCGCCACGCGATAGCCGGACGCGCCCAGTTCATCGAGGCCGCGGGCGACCTCGTGTCCATTTTCGCGTCCCGATTTAAGGCATCCAGATTTCAGCCGCGCGCAGAGGACCCGCGTCACCGCGACCACCAGCCACAGCGCCGCGCCCAGCGTCGTCACCCATCTGAGAATGAATTCGCTGCCCGGCAGCCAGTAGCTCAACCACACAACGATCGGCGCTCCAATAACGTAAGAAAGCAGGAAAAGTTCTTCGTCCAGCTTTTCCCAATCCTGCCCGGTTTTTTGCCGGGTCGAATGACCGGAGATGCGCGGATGAGAATGCGGCTTCGGAGCCTGAGCGCTGACGGACTGGCGAGTCATGCGCTGACGAAAGCTAGAGGAATGCCACGGACTTTTCCTTGCCGCCCGGCGCCCGGCGCCCCTAGCTTCACAGCCGGTCAATGCGCTCCGACCTGCTCAAAAACATCAGCCGCATCGTCGTCAAGCTCGGCACCGGCGTCCTCACCGACGCCCGCAAACAGCCCGACCCGGCGCAGCTCACCCAGCTCGTCGCGCAAGTCGCCGCCCAGCGCCGCGCGGGGCGCGAGATCGTGCTCGTCACCTCGGGTGCCGTCGGTTCGGGCATGGGCGCGCTGGGATTCGAAAAGCGTCCCGGTTCGCTCGCCGAGTTGCAGGCGTGCGCCGCCATCGGCCAGTCGCGCCTGATGTCCACCTATCAGGAACTTTTCGCAACGCATGGCTTGGCGGTCGCGCAAGTCCTCCTCACGCACAACGACCTCGAGGACAAGGAACGCCACCTCAACGCGCGTAACACGCTCGTCACCTTGCTCCGCCACGGCGTCGTGCCGATCATCAACGAAAACGACGCCGTGTCGTTCACCGAGTTGAAGTTCGGCGACAATGACACGCTCTCCGCCCTCGTCGCCGCACTCTTGCCGGCGGACTTGCTGGTCATCCTCACCACCGTGGACGGCATGATCGAAAAGTTTGGCCGCGCCGATGCGCGCGTGATCCCGCTCGTGACCGAGGTTGACGAGCACATTGAAAGAATGGCCGGCGGAACCACAAGCGCAACGGCCGTCGGCGGGATGAGTTCAAAAATCCAGGCGGCGAAGATTGCGATGCGCTCCGGCGTGCCGCTCGTGATCGCGTCCGGCCGCAAGGCTGACGTGCTCCGGCAAATCACCGACGGCGCGGACGAGGGCACACTGTTCGTCCCGGCGCAGAAAAAGCTCAAAAGCCACAAACGTTGGATCGCGTTTTTCCATCACCCGAAAGGCACGCTGGTCGTGGACCCGGGCGCCAAGCGGGCATTGCGCGAGTCCGGTCGTAGCCTCCTGCCGCCCGGCGTGAAATCCTGCGAAGGCGAGTTCGCCGCCGGCGATGTGCTCCGCATCTGCGACGAGGACGGCACCGAGTTCGCGCGCGGCATCGCGCGGCACAGCTCGGCTGAGTTCCGCGCCGGCAAGCTCGCGCGGACGGAAATCGTGCATCGGGATGATCTGGTGATCCTCTGAAATGAACAATGGTCCTGAGTAAATCGAGGGCGTCATGGAACCCGCCAAAATGCGAAGCCGGACGACATGGGCACGCCGTGCCAAGTGGTTCTTGATTGGAGCAATCGCTGGGGTCCTCCTGACCGTCTTCGTTCAAGCGGCCTCTCCGGTGGGCGGTGGCGACGACTTTCCCCTATTGCTGCCGTGGATGGTGGTCACGATGCCCACGCGGATATTGGCGGTAATCCTAAAATGGAACGCAGGAATCTTGTTCATCGGAGGACCGTCGCAGATGAAGATGCGCGTTTTGATTCAGCTTCTGGTCGTAAATTTTTTCCTGACTGGAATTCTAGCACTCTGCTTGCAGAAGTTCCTCGCTTGGTGGAAGCGGCGCCAAATACGAGTTGAGTGAGAGATCCGATGACCCCGAAGCTTAACCCGGCCATCAACGGCTTGCTCGCCGTCATGGCCAGACTCCGCTCGCCAAACGGCTGCCCGTGGGACCGCGAGCAGGATCACATGACGCTGCGCGAGCACGCCGTTGAGGAGGTCTATGAGTTGATGGACGCCATCGAGGACCGCGACGACCACGCGATGATCGAGGAGTTGGGCGATCTGTTGCTGCAAGTGGTCTTTCACTGCCAGCTTGGCCGCGAGCGCGGCGCGTTCGACTTCGATGCCGTCGCGCGGCACATCACCGAGAAACTTATCCGCCGCCACCCGCACGTGTTCGGCGACGTGAAGGTGAAGGACGTGGACGAAGTTTGGGCCAACTGGGAAAAGATCAAGCACGCCGAGAAGCACGGCACCCGGCACGCCCGCCCATCGGCACTCGATGGCATCCCGCGCCACCTCCCCGCCCTCCTCCGCGCCCAGAAGCTGCTGAAAAAGGCGCGCAAGGCGAAGCTGCTGCCCGCGACGAGCACTCGCGGCAAACTCACCAAGGCCGCGCTCGCGAAACGACTCTTCGCCCTCGCTGAATTTGCACAGAACCAAGGTTGGAGCGC
Organism: Verrucomicrobiia bacterium; assembly: GCA_036522715.1. Classification (GTDB taxonomy): domain Bacteria; phylum Verrucomicrobiota; class Verrucomicrobiia; order Limisphaerales; family JACQFS01; genus DATDFH01. The sequence goes on along the minus strand of DATDFH010000696.1, from coordinate 1,672 downwards.
CGAAGAGTTGTTGCGCACCGAGACGAAGCGAGTCGAGGGCAAGCTGCGGCGCGGGGAGCAGCCTGCCCGTTCGTAGCGGGCTGGACTTGCCGCCCTGCCCCGCTACCCTCGACGCCGTTGTTGATTTTATGACCGATCCACGTTTCGAGAAGCTCGCCAAGGTCCTCATCCGCTATTCATGCGAACTCAAGAGGGGCGAGCGCATCCTGCTCGACATGATCGACGTGCCCGACGAGATGACCATCGCGTTGATGCGCGAGGCGCGCCGCGCGGGCGCCATCCCACTGGTCGAGACGCGCCACAACCGCATCACGCGCGAAGTGATGCTCGGCACCGACAAGTCGCACGCCGCCACCGTCCGCGACATCGAGATGACCCGGATGAAAAGGGTGCAAGCGTACCTCGCCATCCGCGGCTCGTGGAACGCCAGCGAAACCTCTGACGTGCCGAGCAACAAGCTCCAGCTTTATTCCAAGACCCTCCGCCCGGTGCTCAACTACCGCGTCAACAAGACCAAGTGGTGCGTCCTCCGCTGGCCCACGCCGAGCATGGCGCAGTCGGCGAACATGAGCACCGAGGCGTTTGAGAAGCTTTACTTCGACGTCTGCACGATGGATTACGCGAAGATGGCCCGCGCGATGGTGCCGCTTGAGCGCCGCATGAAGCGCGCGGACAAGGTCCGCCTCGTTGCGCCCGGCACCGACCTTAGTTTCAGCATCAAGGGCATCGGCGCCAAGATGTGCAAAGGCGACCGCAACATTCCCGACGGCGAGGTCTTTTCCTGCCCGGTGAAGAACTCCGTCAACGGCGTGATCCAGTTCAACACGCCGACGATTTACTCCGGCACGAAGTTTGAAAACGTCCGGCTCGAATTCAAAGACGGCAAAATCATCGGCGCCACGTCGAACAACACGAAGAAGCTCAACGAGATTCTCGACACCGACGCGGGCGCGCGTTACGTGGGCGAGTTTTCACTCGGGTTCAATCCCTACATCCAGAATCCGATGTGCGACATCCTCTTCGACGAGAAGATCGCCGGCTCGCTGCACTTCACGCCCGGCCAGGCTTACGAGGAGTGCGACAACGGCAACCGCTCCGCCGTGCATTGGGACATGGTCCTGATCCAACGCAAGGATTGGGGCGGCGGCGAGGTGTGGTTCGACCGCGAACTCATCCGCAAGGACGGCAAGTTTCTCCCGCGCGATTTGCGCGGGCTTAATCCAGAGAACCTCAAGTGACCACCACGACGAGCATGAAAAACTTTCGCGTCTTCTGTCACGCCGTTACCCTTGCAGCCCTGCTCGCCTTCGCCGGCGCCGGTTGCAGCACAGTCAAGTTGCCGCCGCCCTCTGCGGGCGAAGTCGCGAAGTGGGAAAAAGACATCAAAGCGTTCGAGGCGCACGACCGCACCAATCCACCACCTGCGGGCGCGATTCTGTTCATCGGCAGTTCGAGCATCCGGCGCTGGACGAATCTCAGCGAAACTTTCCCCGAGTTTCAGGTGATAAATCGCGGCTTCGGCGGTTCACAGATCGCGGATTCGGTCGCGTTCGTGGACCGCATCGTGATCCCCTACCACCCGCGCGAGATCATCTTTTACGCAGGCGGCAACGACATCAACGCGAAGAAAACTCCCGAACAGGTGGCCGCGGACTTCGACGCGTTTTGCGAC
>DATDFH010000695.1:0-2279 GCA_036522715.1 Verrucomicrobiia bacterium | reverse complement strand
GGTCAACCTTGACGGCGAGGTCATCGGCATCAACACGCTCATCCGCGGCATGAACACCGGCATCGGTTTCGCCGTGCCGAGCAAGCTGGCCAGACAGGTGGCCGATCAACTCATCGACAAGGGCAGGTTCACCCGCGCTTGGTTGGGCATTGGCATCGCCACGCTGGCTGACTCGCGCGAATACCGCGAGCGCGTCAAAGGCGTTGAGCAGGGCGTGGTCGTCACCTCGGTGATGCGCGACGGGCCGGCTGCGAAGTCGGGCCTGGAACTCGAAGACGTGATCGTCGCCGTGGATGGCGCACCAGTGGCGACTTTGCAGGAACTGCGGAATGAAATCGGCGGCAAGAAAGTCGGCTCGGAAGTCTCACTCGAAGTCGTGCGCGACGGTCGCAAGGTCAAGGTAAAGGTGCGCCCCGGCGAACTTCCGGAGGACCAGCTTGCGATCAGCCGTTTGCCCCGCCGCGAGCCGGCGAAGGAAACCGCGACGAGCTTCGGCCTCAAGGTCCAGGCGCTCACACCGCAACTGGCGAAACAGTTCGGCGTGGAGATGACCACGGGAGTGATCGTGACCGAGGTCGAGTCAGGCAGCGTCGCCGAGGAACGCGGCCTCCAGCCCGGCGAAGTGATCACCAGCGTCAACCGCAAGCCCGTGACCAGCGTGAAGCAATTCCGCGACGCGATGAAAGTGGCGGACCCGAAGAAGGGCGTGGCGCTGTCGGTCGTCGGCGAGAGCGGCCGGCGGTTGCAGATTCTCAAGGACAGCGGCGATTAGCCTCCCCGTCGGTCCAAGAGAGAGCGCCGGGTGAAAAGCCCGGCGCTCTTTTTCTTTTCGGCTTCTAGAAAGAGTATGAGAACGAGCAGGAGTAAGAACCATGCTCGACCTCGTCAGAGCAAGGTCTGGATCAAATACCGCTCCTCTGGCCGCAGCGATTTCGTGGGAATCTGCCGCGCGATCTGGCGGGCCGCGTTGGTGTCGCCGTTGCCGGCGAGCGTCGCGGCATAGACGGCCTGCCAGCCGGCGGGCGCGTCGGCCCACTTGATGTTGAGATTGTCGAGCAGCGTCCTGGCATTCGCCGGTTGATTCAGGCGCAGGTAGGCGAGCGCGAGCGTGGTGCGGTAGGCCAGCATGTTGGGCGTGGCGCGGACCAGTTCCTCGCTCGCCTTGCGCGCGGTCTCGATGTTTTCGTTCAGCAGCAGGTTCAGGTAGGCGTAGTCATTGCGCGCGGGAAGCTCCTCCGGGAAACGCTCGATCATCACGCGCAGGGCTTCGCGAATGTCGCGTGTGTGGCCGACCTTTTCGAGCAGGCGGATCAATGCGACAAAGGCCGGCTTGGCATTGGGAGTGATCTCCGTCATGCGGCGGTAGGCCTTGATGGCTTCGTCGTCCGCGCCGATTTTTTCGGCATACTGCGCGAGGTAAATCAGGTGCTGCGCGTTGTTGGCGGCGCGGCGCTGCGCCACGGTCCAGTTGAGCGGGACCAGTTCCTTGCGGCCCATTTCCATCGCCACGCGGACCTGGTAGATGCTGACGAAAAACGGGTCGAGTGGAACGCGCGTGGATTCGAGCGCCTTCTCGACGTCGGCCCAGCGACCGAGCGCGGCCAGCGCGTCGAGGTGGACGAGGAACATGTCCTGGCTTCCGTAGGCCTTCAGCAGCGGAACGTTTTTCACGACGAGTGTGTACTCGTTGTTGCGATAGAGCCAGCGGCCGAGCTGGACCAGAGCGTCGTCGCCGGGCGCCGTGTATTTCGCGCATGCCTTGTCGATGATTTCCTGGCGTCGCGCAGGCTGGTGCTGCAGCAGGAGGTCGAGCGCGAAGAATTCCTGCGCGAGCGTCCGCGCGGGATGCTGTTGGATCAATTGAACGTAATTGGTGACCTCGTCGGCGGTGGGCTGGAAGCGCATGGCCAGCAGCGCGATGGCGTCGAGGGCGGGCGGGTCCTTCGTGAAGGCCACCTGCTTGAGAAGCGCGAAGGCTTCGCGATTTTCGTTCGTGCCGCGCAGCGACATCAACCGGTGCGCGAGGACGAGGCGGTTGGTGCTGTCGTTGGGCGCAGCGTCGTAGGCCTGCCGGGCGAAGGTGACGCCCTGGTTGAGGTCGCCTTGCGCGACGTAATAGTCGGAGGTGAGGCGGAAGGTCTCGGGAACGGGATTCGTCTTCAACGCGATCAGCAATTGCTCGCGGGCGGTGTCCCACTCGCGCTGGCGCAGGGCGAAGGCGATCATCTCGTTGCGGTCCACGGCGGTGGCCTTGCCGGTTTTGAGCAGCTCACGCCAGT